>NZ_BAAASL010000031.1:0-56957 GCF_039532865.1 Streptomyces luteosporeus | reverse complement strand
GCCCGGGCGCAGCCCGGCACTCCGTCTGCGGGCGCGTCGTGGCTTGTCGCGCAGTTCCCCGCGCCCCTTACGGGGCTCCGGGCCGTCGGTGGCCGGTCGCGCCCGCGCGGCGGAGCCGCAGATCGACACTGCCCCGCGCCCCTGTGGGGCGCTACGGCACGCGCGCCGTCCACTCCTGCGTGGCGAACTTCGTCGCCGCCAGTTCCTCCGCGCGCGCCATCTCCTCGGCCGTGACCGCGCCCTGCGCGAGCCCGTACCGCCCGCGGAACGTCTCCACCATCCGCTCGATCACCGCTTCCCGCGGCAGCCCCGTCTGCCGCCGCAGGGGGTCCACCCGCTTCTTCGCGCTTTTCGTGCCCTTGTCCGACAGCTTTTCGCGCCCGATGCGCAGCACGTCGAGCATCTTGTCCGCGTCGATGTCGTAGGCCATGGTCACGTGGTGCAGCACCGCGCCGCCGCCCGCGACCATCCGCTTCTGCGCCGCGCCCGCGATCTTCCCGGCGTCCGTGGCGATGTCGTTGAGCGGCTGGTACCAGGCCTTGACGCCCATGTCGCCGAGGGCCGCCAGCACCCAGTCGTCGAGATAGGCGTAGCTGTCGGTGAAGGACAGCCCCTGCACGAGGGCCTCGGGCACGGACAGCGAGTAGGTGATGGTCGAGCCGGGTTCAATGAACATGGCTCCGCCTCCGGAAATGCGGCGCACCACCGTCATGCCGTGCCGGGCCGCGCCCTCGGGGTCGACCTCGTTGCGCAGGGACTGGAAGCTGCCGATGACGACGGCCGGCGCGCCCCACTCCCACACCCGCAGCGTCGGCGGCCGCCGGCCCGCGGCGACCTCCGCGGTGAGGACCTCGTCGAGGGCCATGTGCAGGGCGGGGGACTGGGGGCCGTCGTGGATGAGCTGCCAGTCGTAGTCGTGCCAGTCGGTGGCGTTGGCCAGCGCCCGCCGGACGGCGATGCCCACGGCCTCGGCGGTGAAGCCGAACAGCACCGCCCCCTCGGGCAGTGCGGCCTCGATGCGTGCCGCGAGCTGCTGGGCGTCGGCGTCGGCGGGGGCGCCCTCCAGGGCGCGGTTGATGTCGAGGAGCGCCTCGTCGGGTTCGAGGAAGAAGTCCCCGGCCACCCGGACGTCGCGCAGCACCCCGTCCGCGACCTCCAGGTCGACGACGACGAGCTTGCCGCCCGGCACCTTGTACTCACCGTGCACGGCGCATCCCTCCACTTCCTCGCCGGCCGCGTTCGCCCCGGCGAGCTCCACCGTAACCCGCTCCCGTCATCCGGTCCGGCGGCAGGCGGTCTTGCCGTCGGCCGTCACGTCTGCCTTGGTGGACTCATGTTCACCACGCGTCCGACGCTGCAGGGCACCTTCGGCATGGTGTCCTCCACCCACTGGCTGGCCTCGCAGTCCGCGATGGCGGTGCTGGAGAGCGGTGGCAATGCCTTCGACGCCGCCGTGGCGGCTGCTTTCGTGCTGCACGTCGTCGAGCCGCACCTCAACGGGCCGGCCGGTGAGGTGGTGGCGGTGCTGGCACCCGCCGGCGGGCCCGTGCGGGTGCTGTGCGGTCAGGGTCCCGCCCCTGCCGGGGCGAGTGCGGCCCACTACGCATCCCTCGGCCTGGACCTCGTGCCCGGCACCGGTCCGCTCGCCGCGGCCGTGCCCGGTGCGTTCGACGCCTGGATGCTGCTGCTGCGCGATCACGGCACCAAGTCGCCGGCCGAGGTGCTGGAGTACGCCATCGGTTACGCCGAGCGCGGTCACGCTCCGGTCGAGGGGGTCGGCGCGGCGGTCGGCGCGGTGCAGCGGTTGCTGTCCGGCGAGCCGGAGTGGGCGGCCTCCGCGGCTCTGTACCTGCCCGGCGGCAACCCGCCGCGCCCCGGTGAGCTGCTGCGCAACCCGCAGCTGGCGGCCACCTGGCGCCGCCTGGTGATCGAGGCGGAGGGCGCGGCGCGGGCCGGGGCGGCCGCCGGCGGCGGCCGGGAGGCACGCATAGAGGCGGCCCGCCGCATCTGGCGGGAGGGGTTCATCGCCGAGGCCCTGCTGCGCACCGCCGCCCGCCCCACCCTGGACACCAGCGGTGAGCGGCACGCGGGCACGCTGGCCGGCGAGGACCTCGCCCGCTACCGCGCCGCCTTCGAGGAGCCCGTCACCCACGACTGGCACGGCTGGACCCTGTGCAAGGCCGGCCCCTGGTCCCAGGGCCCGGTCCTGGCCCAGCAGCTCGCCCTGCTGCCGGGCCAGGACGAACTCGGCCCCGGCACACCGGAGTACGTCCATCTGCTGATCGAGGCGAGCAAGCTGGCCATGGCCGACCGCGAGGCGTGGTACGGCGACGCCACCGGCGACGTACCGCTCGCCACGCTGCTCTCCAGAGGCTACAACGCCCGCCGCCGCGCGCTGATCGGCGAGCGCGCCTCGTACGCCCTGCGCCCGGGCAGCCCCGGCGGGCGCGTCCCGCGCATCGCCCGCCACGAGGTGAGCGACGGTCCCGTCCCCGACGCGGCGCCGGCCCTGGGAGCGGGGGAGCCCGTGGTCACCGCGGACGGCGCCACCCGCGGCGACACCTGTCACCTCGACGTCGTCGACCGCTGGGGCAACATGATCTCGGCCACGCCCAGCGGCGGCTGGCTGCAGTCCAACCCCGTCGTTCCCGAGCTGGGCTTCCCGCTGGGCACCCGGCTGCAGATGACCTGGCTGGAGGCAGGGCTGCCGAACTCGCTGACCCCGGGCCGCCGCCCCCGCACCACCCTCAGTCCCTCCCTGGCCCTGCGCGGCGGCGAGCCCGTCCTGGCCTTCGGCACCCCGGGCGGCGACTGCCAGGACCAGTGGCAGCTGCACTTCTTCCTCGCCCTCGCGCTGCGCCCGCCGGTGCGCGGCGGCCCGGACCTGCAGGGCGCGATCGACGCCCCGAACTGGCACCAGGAGGGCTTCCCCGGCTCCTTCCACCCGCGCACCGCCCGTCCCGGCGCCGTCACCGTCGAGTCCCGGCTGGGCGGGGCCGTGATCGACGCCCTGCGCGCCCGCGGCCACCGGGTGACCGTCGGCGCGCCCTGGTCGGAGGGCCGGCTGTGCGCGGTGGCCCGCGATCCGCGGACGGGTGTGCTCTCGGCCGCCGCCAATCCGCGGGGCATGCAGGGCTACGCCACCGGGCGCTGAGCGCGGCCCCCGCCCCCGCCGCACGGGCGTTCACCTGCGTTTCACGGTGTGGCCCCGGGACCGTCACCGCTTGTCGGCGGGGCGTGGTTCGATTGTTCGTATGGTTCACATGGTCGACACGTTCCTCGCAGGTGATCTGAGCGACGTCGAGGAGGTCATCCGCAAAGCGGCCGCCACCGAGATCGTGCCCCGCTTCCGGCAGCTGGGGGCCGACGAGATCATCGAGAAGAACGGTCCGCACGATCTGGTCACCGTCGCCGACCGGCTCGCCGAGGAGCAGCTGACCCACGCCCTGACCGCCCTGCTGCCCGGCTCCGTCGTGGTGGGCGAGGAGGCCGTGCACGCCGACCCGCGCGTGCTGACCTCCCTCGGCGGCGAGGCGCCGGTGTGGATCGTCGACCCGGTCGACGGCACCCGCCAGTTCGTCCACGGCGACCCCGGCTTCGCCACCCTGGTCTGCCTGGCCCACCGGGGCGAGCTGCTCGCCTCCTGGACGTACGCCCCGGCGCTCGACCAGCTGGCCGTCGCCCGGCGCGGCGGGGGCGCGCTGCTGGACGGCGTGCCGCTGCGCTGCGGCTCGCCCGAGCCGGGGATCGCGCTGCGGGTGGCCACCTCGCACTTCGACTTCACCACCGACGAGGAGAAGCGCGTCCTGGCCACGCTGCACACCGAGGGCGTCGCCCCGCGGCCCTGCGGCTCGGCGGGCCTGGAGTACCTGCACATCGCCCAGGGTTCGCTCGACGCGCTGGCCTTTTCCTGGGAAAACCCGTGGGATCACGCCGCGGGTCTGCTGCTGGTCGCCGAGGCCGGCGGGGCGAGCGGCACGGTGGCGGGCGAGCCGTTCCGCGTCACCGGGGGCAACGCCCTGCCGTTCAGTGCCGCGCGGGACGAGGAGACCCTGCGGCATATCCTGGGGCTGCTGGCGTCCGCCGGCTGACACGGCCTCAGCCGGGGCCCGTGCACGACGAGGGGAGTCGGCGAAGTGGCCACCATGCTCGACGCGGTCGTAGTGGGCGCCGGTCCCAACGGGCTGACCGCCGCGGTCGAACTGGCCCGCCGGGGCCTGTCCGTCGAGGTGTTCGAGGCGGCCGACGCGGTCGGCGGCGGCGCCCGCACCGAGGAGCTGACGCTGCCGGGCTTCCGGCACGACCCCTGCTCGGCCGTGCACCCCCTGGGGGTGCGCTCGCCGGCGTTCACCGCCATGCCGCTGGAGCGGCACGGCCTGGAGTGGGTCCACCCCGATCTGCCGATGGCCCATCCGTTCGACGACGGCACGGCCGCCGTCCTCGCGCGGTCGATCGGCGAGACCGCGGCCTCGCTGGGGCCGCGGGACGCCGGCGCGTACCGCAGGCTGCTCGCGCCCTTCCGCGGCCGCTGGGACACCCTCGCCGCCGATTTCCTGCGCCCCCAGTGGGACGGCCTGCCCCGTGACCCGGTCACCTACGCCCGCTTCGGCATGGTCGCGGCCCAGTCCGCGGCCCTGCTGGCGAAGACCCGCTTCCGCGGCGAGAAGGCCCGCGGCCTGCTCGCCGGGCTGGCCGCCCACGGCATCGCCCCGCTCACCGGTTTCGGTGGCGGCGGCATGGCCCTGATGTTCGCGCTGGCCGCCCACGAGTGCGGCTGGCCGGTGCCGCGCGGCGGCTCCCAGTCGATCGCCGACGCCCTGGCCTCGTACCTGCGCGAGCTCGGCGGCGTGGTGCACACCGGCTTCGAGGTCAAGCACCTCGACGACCTGCCGCCCGCCCGGGCCTTCGTCTTCGACACCTCCCCGACGGCCCTCGCCCGGATCGCGGGGCTCGGCCGGGCGTACGAGGGCTTCCGCTACGGCCCCAGCGTCTTCAAGATCGACTACGCGCTGTCCGAGCCCGTGCCCTGGACCGCCGGGCCCGCCCGCCGCGCCGGCACCGTGCACGTCGGCCCGACGTACGGGGAGATCCGCGAGGCCCTGCGCGCCGCCGTCGAAGGCGACGACCCCGCCGTGCCCTTCCTCATCACCGCCCAGCCCAGCCTCGCCGACCCCACCCGGGCCCCCGAGGGCCGGCACACCTTCTGGGTGTACGGACACGTGCCCAACGGCTGGGAGGGCGACGCCACCGAGGTGATCGAGCGCCAGATCGAGCGCTTCGCGCCGGGCTTCACCGACGTGGTGCTCGCCCGCGCGACCGCCGGCCCCCCGTCGCTCGCCGCCCGCAACGCCAACTACGTCGGCGGCGACATCGCCATCGGATCGGTGGCCGGGCTGCGGCTGCTCGTCCGGCCCCGGCTCGCCCGCGTCCCGTACGCCACCTCCCATCCGGCGGTCTACCTCTGCTCCTCCGCGACCCCGCCGGGCCCGGGCGTGCACGGCATGTCGGGCCACCACGCCGCACGCGCCGTATGGCGGCGGCTGAGCGCCGCCTGACGCCCCCTCAGGGCGAGCCCAGCCGCTCCAGCAGTGCGGGCAGTGCCGTGCCGATGGGCTCGCGCACGACCTCGTCCGCCCGCTCGTCGTACGGCGTCGGCTCGGCGTTGACGATGATCAGCCGCGCACCGTGGTCGGCCGCCATCCCGGCCAGGGCCGCGGCCGGATGCACCGTCAGGCTGGTGCCGACCGCGACGAGGACGGTGCACGCCTTGGCCACGGCCACCGCCTCGCCGAGCACCGTCGGGTCCAGGTGCTCCCCGAACATCACCGTCGCCGACTTCAGGATGCCGCCGCACCGCGTACAGGCCGGATCCGGATCACCGGCGGCCACCCGCTCCAGCGCCTCCTCCATCGAGGAGCGCGCGTGGCAGCGGGTGCACACCACCGCCCGGGCGGTGCCGTGCAGCTCCAGCACCTTGCGCTCGGGCATCCCGGCCATCTGGTGCAGCCCGTCCACGTTCTGGGTGATCACGCGCACGGGCACCCCGGAGCGCTCCAGGCGCACCACCGCCTCGTGCGCGGCGTTCGGCCGCGCCTTCAGGGTGGGGGATTCGCCGCGCATCCGCCAGGAACGGCGGCGGATCTCCGGGTCGGACATGTAGTACGCGTACGTGACGAGCTTCTCGGCCTCCGGGTCGCGCCGCCACAGGCCGTTCGGCCCACGGTAGTCGGGGATGCCGGAGTCGGTGGAGATCCCCGCCCCGCTGAGGATCGCCACGAGGGGCTTTGCGGTCATGCCCGCGAGCGTACGGGCGCCGCGGCGCCGGGGCACCCGACTTTCGCCGCCGGGCGGCGGCGCGTCAGCGCGGGCCCTCGTCCCCGCGCTCGCGGGCGCTCTCGGCGACCCGGCGCAGCCGGTGGTGGCGCACCGGCGCCTGCCCGGTCATGGCGTCGCCGACCATCGTGCGCAGTGCGTCCCGCAGCCCGTGCAGGGCGTGGTGCCGGGCGGGCCCCGCGCCGGGGTCCTCGCGCAGCTCCGACAGCAGCGACCCGCACAGGGCCAGCATCACCAGCACGAACGGCAGCGCCACGAGGATCGTCGCCGACTGCAGCGACTTCAGCCCGCCCGCCACCAGCAGCACCGCCGCGACCGCGGCCATCAGCACCCCCCACACCACCACCAGCCAGGTGCGCGGGTGCAGGGCGCCCCGGCTGGTCAGCGAGCCCATCACCAGCGAGGCGGAGTCCGCGCTGGTGATGAAGTACGTCATGACCAGCGCCATCGCGATCCAGGAGGTGAGCGTGGCCAGCGGCAGCGTGTCCAGCAGCGCGAACAGCGACGCCTCCGCACCCTCCTTGACCGTGCCGGCCATGTCGGCCGTCCCCGTCATGTCCAGCCGCAGCGCGCTGCCGCCCATCACGCAGAACCACACCACCGTCGCGCCGCTGGGCACCAGCAGCACGCCCACGAGGAACTCCCGGATCGTGCGGCCCCGGGAGATCCGGGCGATGAACGTGCCCACGAAGGGTGCCCAGGACAGCCACCAGGCCCAGTAGAAGACCGTCCACGCCCCGAGCCACGCCGAGTCGGTGAAGGCGCCGGTGCGGGTGGCCATCGTGATCAGGTCGGAGAGGTAGCCGCCGGTGGCGGAGGGGATGGCGTTGAGGACGAAGACGGTCGGCCCGAGCAGGAAGACGAAGACCATCAGGCACGCGGCCAGCGCGATGTTCAGCGTGCTCAGCCACTTGACGCCCTTGTGCAGCCCGGAGAAGGCCGAGAGCACGAAGGCGGCCGACAGGGCGGCGATGATGACCAGTTCCAGCGCCGTGGAGTCCTTCGCCCCGGTGGTGATGTTCAGCCCCTTGGCGACCTGCAGGGCGCCCAGGCCGAGGCTGGTCGCCGTGCCGAAGACCGTGGCGAAGACGGCCAGCAGGTCGATCACCCGGCCCGGCCAGCCGGCCGCCCGCTCCTCGCCGAGCAGCGGCACGAAGGCCGAACTGAGCCGGTTGCCGCGGCCCTTGCGGAAGCCGGCGTAGGCCAGGGCGAGCCCGGACATGCCGTAGATCGCCCACGGGTGCAGCGTCCAGTGGAAGAACGAGTATTCCAGGGCCGTCCGGGCGGCCGCGGGCGAACCGGCCGAGACGCCGCTGCCCGGGGGAGGGGTGACGAAGTGCTGCAGCGGCTCACCGACCCCGTAGAACATCAGACCGATGCCCATGCCCGCACTGAACATCATCGCGATCCAGGCCAGGTTGCCGAACTCCGGCTGGTCGCCGTCCGCCCCGAGCCTGATCCGCCCGAACCGGCTCACCGCGATCACCAGGCACAGCACGAGGAAGACGTCGGCGGCCGTGACGAAGAGCCAGGCAAAGTTCGACAGCACCCAGCCCAGCGCCGCCGTCGACACCCGCTCGAACGAGTGCTTCCCCAGCGCCGCCCACGCCACCACCGCCAGCACCGCGGCCCCGCCGATGAGGACCAGGGGCGGGTCGGGTGCCTCGTCCTCGGGCGCGCGGGAGCCGGTGACCTCGGGGCTCTGGGTGCTCATGGCGCCCCACTATGCCCGGGATGGTGGTGAATGGCCGCCCTGGCACGCCGCCGGAGCCGTGGCGGGGCGCACCGGTCGATGTCCCTATGCTGCTGGCATGACGGTTATTCGAGACATGACGGCTGTGCGCAGGACGTGCGCCGCGGCCGGGACGGGATGAGGGCGATGTCCGTGGGCAGGAGCAGGAGCGTGGCCTGGCTGTTCGCCGTCTCCATCACCGTCCTGACCGTGAGCGTCGTCGTCGACTGGGTGCGCGGCGAGGGGCTCGACTGGGCCGTCGCGGCCCTGCTGCTGATGCTCTGGCCGTACGCGGTGGACGACCTGCTGCGCACGCACGGCAGACAGCGGGCGGCCGGCCGGGCCCGTACCGTCTCCCACTGGATGGTGCTGCCCGCCGGGGCCGTCCTGTGGGCGGGCCTGATCGTCGGCTGGTCCCGCGGCGAGGGCACCCCCTGGTTCCCGTTCGCGGCCGCGGTGCTCATCCCGCTCGGCGCCGCGGCGACGGCGCGCGCGGCCGTCCTGCGCAGGCGCCGCGCGGCGTCGGCCTCGTAAGGCCATTACTTCCGCGGTAATCGCGCCGTACGGGCGTTCCCGGCAAGGTGAGGGCAGTGCTCCCCCGGACCCGCGCACTCGGGCCCGGGGGAGCCGGCAAGATCCGTCACCGAACCCGTGGGGAGCCACCGCCATGTCGACGTACGAGACCGCCGTCGCCCGCTACTTCGCCGCCTGGAACGCCGCCGAGGCCGTCGCCCTGAAGCAGGCCGTCGCCGACGCGTGGAGCGAGGACGGGGTGTACACCGACCCGCTGGCGGACGTCAGCGGGCACGAGGGGATCGCCGGCCTGATCGCCGGGGTCCACGAGCAGTTCCCCGGACACGAGTTCCGGCTCACCGGGGACGTCGACGGGCACCACGGCATCGCGCGCTTCTCCTGGGAGCTCGTCTCGGTGGCCGACGGGTCGGCGCCCGTCGCCGGGTCGGACGTCGTCACCCTCGCCGAGGACGGTCGCCTGCGCACGGTGCTGGGCTTCCTCGACCGGGTTCCGGCCGTGTGAGGTCCTGCAGGAACGCGGCCGTCCCCGGGTCGGCGGGCAGGAACGCCTCGAGCGCCAGCTCGGAGACGGTCACGTCCATCGGCGTGTTGAACGTCGCGATGGTCGAGACGAACGACAGCTCCCGGCCCGCGTGCTCGATCACCATCGGCAGCGCGAACGGTACGGCGGCCGTTCGCGTCCTGCCGCTTCCGCTCCCGCGGCCGGGCACGGGGTACGCGCTGACCTCGTCGTACAGCTCACGCAGCGGCGCCGAACGCAGCAGGGCGAGCTGACGCTCCATCTGGTGGAGCAAGTGGTCGCGCCACTCGGGCAGGTTGACGATGCGCGGGGCCAGGCCCTCGGGGTGCAGGGCCAGGCGTATGGCGTTCAGCGGGGGCGCGAGCAGGTGCGGCGCCACCCCCTCCAGCAGCATCGCGATGCCGCTGTTGGCGGCGACCACCTGGTACGCGCCGTCCACGACCAGGGCCGGGAACGGCTCGTAGCCGTGCAGCAGCCGCTCCAGCCCCTCGCGCACGCCCGCCAGGGCCGGGTCGTCCAGCGGCCGCTCGGGATAGTGCGGGGCGTAACCGGCCGCCACCAGCAGGGCGTTGCGCTCCCGCACCGGCACCTCCAGGTGATCGGCGAGCCGCAGCACCATCTCCCGGCTCGGCGTGGAGCGGCCGGTCTCGATGAAACTGATGTGCCGCGCCGAGGAGTCGGCGCGCAGCGCCAGCTCCAGCTGGCTGATCCGCCGCCGGTCGCGCCATTCGCGCAGCAGCGAGCCCACGGTGGGGGCGGTGGGGGCGTACGGGACAGTCGTCATGCCCCGACGGTAACCGCACGCCCCTGCCGAATCAGTGACCGCAGAAGGGCGGGATGATGTTCTTGTGGGCCACCCAGCCGCGGGTGCCCTTGCCCAGGCCGCCCTTGCTCTTCTCCTTCAGCTGGACGTAGTCCCAGCCGCCGGACGAGCGCAGGATGCGGATCGGGTCGCCGAAGTACAGCTGCCCGATGACCCCGCCCGACGTGCTCGCCTTGGTGCGCAGCCGGGTGCCGTCCGTGTAGATCATGGCGTTGTCCTCGTGGCACGCCGAGGCGGCCCGCACGGCCTGCGGGGCGGCCGCGGGGCCGGCCGCCTGCGCCGGGGCGGCCACGGCGGCCGCGGTGCCGATGAGGGCGGCGGTGGTGAGCGCGAGGGATATGCGTCGCACGGTTCCTCCGAGGGTGGTTCTTCGACGCGGCGTCTGCCGCGACGGTGATCAGCTTAGGAGGCGCGGATCGACCACCCGGCGGCGATCTTGTCACGTCCCTGTCACAACCTCCCGGCCCCGGTGGGCGTGTGCGGCGCGTGTGCGCCGTGGCGACGATGCGCTGCCACCGCGCCGGCCGGGGCGCGACGTCCGTACAACCGTGCGCCCCGCGCCTGCGCCCTGGCCCCCTGTTCATCGGATGTCAGGATGAAAAGAGAAATAAGCCATTGTCGACTCCCCTGCGGGAGGCCCGTCATGACGCCCGCACCGCCCACCCCGTCCCCGGACCGGCCACATCCCCCCGGTGCACCGGTGCCCGGGCACCTGGCCGTCATCCTCGACGGCAACCGCCGCTGGGCCGAAGGCCGGGGCCGCCCGCTGGCCGACGCCTACGAGGCCGGCGCCGAGCGCGTCCGGGACCTGCTGACCTGGAGCGAGGAGGCCGGCATCCGGTTCGTGACCGTGTGGGCGCTCTCCCGCGACAACCTGTGCCGGCCACCCCGGCTGGTGGAGGAGATCGTCCAGGCCATCATCAAGGGACTGTGGCGGATGGCGGCCGAGGACCGCTGGCCGATCAAGGTGACGGGCTCCGTCGAACTGCTCCCGCACACCGAACAGGCCGACGCCCTGCGCTTGGTGGAACGCCGCACCGCCGACGCCCCCGGCAGCATCCTGACCGTGGCCGTCGCCTACGACGGCCGCCGCGACATCGTCACCGCGGCCGCCCGTGCCTCCCGGCACCCGGCCGCCGAGATCACCGAGGACCTGCTGGCGTCCTACCTCTCCACCGCCGGTCACCCCGACATCGACCTGCTCATCCGCACCTCGGGCGAGATGCGCCTGTCCGGCTTCATGCCCTGGCAGAGCGCCCACGCGGAGCTGTACTTCACCCCCGTGTGCTGGCCCGACTTCGACCGCACCCAGTTCGACCGGGCGCTCGCGGCGTACGCGGAGCGCGACAGGAGGCGCGGCCTGTGACGACCCCACCGGGCGCCGGCTGGCGGCTGCCGGCCCTGCACTACCCCTTCCCGCCCGAGATCCACCCGGACGCCGGGGCCGCGGAGGCGCACGTGAGGCAGTGGGCGCGCCGGCAGGGGCTGGTCACCACCGACGCCGAGTACGCGGCGGTCGCCGCGGCCCGGTTCGGTGACGTGGTGGCCCGCGAGTTCCCCGGAGCCACCCCCGCCGGGCTGCGCCTGGCCTGCGAGATCTACGTCTGGCACTTCGTCTTCGACGACCGGTACTGCGACGAGCCGCACCACGGCAGTGACACGGCGGGGCTGGCCGCGGCCGCCCTGCGCATGCTGACGACCGCCGAGGAGGCCCTCGCCGGCACCCGCGCCCCGCACCTGCCCGGCGCCCCCTGGCCCGGGCCCGCCGGCGACCCGTGCGCACGGGCCCTGGCCGACATCTGCCACCATCTGGCCGCCCTGGGGACCCCCGCGCACCTCGAACGGTTCCTCGCGGCCGAGCGCATGTACCTGCTGGGCGTCCTCACCCAGAGCGCGGCCGTGCAGACCGGCACGCCGCCGTCCGTCGGCGACTACCTCACCATGCGCTACTACAACTGCGCCACCCCCGTCGCGCTGGCCGTCCTCGACGCCGCCTACGGCTTCGAACTGCCCGACGCCGACCACCGCCACCCCGACGTCCGGCGCCTGTGCCGCATCACCGCCCACGTCAACGGCTGGGCCAACGACGTCCTGTCCTACGGGCGCGAGAGCACCCGGCCCGGTGCCGCCCCGCTCAACCTGCCCACCGTCCTCGCCGCCGACCGGAACATCGGCCCGCAGCAGGCCCTGGAGGAGGCCGCCCGCATGCACAACGAGGAGATCGCCGCCTACCTCGCCCTCGAGGCCCGGGTCGGCGAGCACGCCGGCCCCCTGCTGCTGCGCTACCTCGGCGGACTGCGCTCGATGATGCGGGGGTTCTACGACTGGGGCCTGGCCACCGACCGCTACCGCGTCGGCACCCACTTCACCGCGCGGGAACGGCCGTGACCCCGGAGCCGGAGGCGGCCATCCCGGCCGTACCGGGACTGCCGCTGCTCGGCAGCGCGCCGGCGCTCGCCCGCCGGCCGCACGCCTTTCTGACCGCCCTGCCCCGCCACGGGGACCTGACCTCCGTACGCCTGGGACCGGCGCGGGCCTGCTTCGTCAACCACCCCGACCTCGTCCACCGGATGCTGGTCACCGACGCCGACGTCTTCCTGCGCGGCCGCCTCTTCGAGAAGGCCAAGCCGTTCCTGGGCGAGGGACTGGTGCTCTCCGAGGGCCCGCACCACCGCCGCCAGCGCCGCATGATCCGCCAGGCGTTCCGCCACGGAAGGCTCGTCTCCTACGCCGCCACGGTCGACGAGGTGGCCCGGCGCCGCATCGCCGCCTGGCCGCCCGGCCGTCCCGTCGACCTGGTGGGCGAACTCCAGAGGCTCGGCTTCGACGTCGCCTCCCACGTGTTGTTCTCCGCCGATGCCGACCCCCGGGTCCTGGAAACCATCCAGCACACCTTCCCCACCCTGCTCGCCGCCATCATGCGGCGCACCCTCGCCCCCACGGACCTGCTGGAGAAGCTGCCCACCCGCTCCAACCGCGCCTTCGCCGCCGCCAACCGCGAGGTCCACGAGGCCCTCGACCGCGTCATCGCCCGGCAGCGGGCGACCGGCCGCGACACCGACGACCTCTTCTCCGCCCTCCTCGCCGCCCGGGACGAGAACACCGGACGCCCCATGACCGACCGGCAGCTCCACGACGAGGTCCTCTCCATCCTCAGCGCCGGCGGCGAGACCACCGCCACGGCCCTCACCTGGAGCGCGTACTTCGTCAGCCGGCACCCCCCGCTCCAGGCCCGCCTGCAGCGCGAGGCCGACGACGTCCTCGGCGACGGGCCGCCGGACCTGGACCGGCTGGCCCGCCTCGCCCTCACCCGGCGCGTGATCACCGAGGCCATGCGGCTGTACCCGCCGGTGTGGCTGCTCACCCGGCAGGCGACGGCCGACGCCCCGCTCGGCGGGCACACCGTACCCGCCGGCACGAACCTCTTCTATTCGCCCTATGCCCTCCAGCGCGACGAGCGCTTCTTCGACCGCCCCCACGTCTTCGACCCCGACCGCTGGCTGCCGGACGCCGACGAGCGCCGTCGCCGGCACGCCTACCTGCCCTTCGGCCGCGGCGTCCACGGCTGCGTCGGCGAACCCCTCGCCTGGATCGAGGCGATCACCGTACTCGCCACCGTCGCCCGCCGCTGGACCCTCGAACCCGTGCCCGGCCGGTCCGTCCGCCCCGTCTTCCGCACCAACGTGGTGCCCCGGCGTCTCCTCGTCACGCCGCGGCCCCGGTAGGGTCGCCGCGGCGCGACGGACCCGGCTGGGGAAGGCGAGGAGACGGTGGCGGACACACGACGCGTACTGGTCGCTCCGGACAAGTTCAAGGGATCGCTCGCGGCCGTCGAGGTCGCCCGGCACGTGGCCGCCGGGCTGCGGCGGGCCGCGCCGGGCACCGCCGTGACCGCGCTGCCGGTCGCCGACGGCGGCGACGGGACCGTGGCCGCGGTCGTGGCGGCCGGCTACGAGCGGCGCGAGGTCGCGGTCACTGGGCCGCTGGGGGAGCGGCGCACGGCCGCGTACGCCCTCGGCGGCGACGGTACGGCCGTCGTCGAGATGGCCGAGGCCTCGGGGCTGCGGCTGCTGCCGCCGGGGCGCTTCGCGCCGCTGACGGCCACCACGTACGGCACCGGCGAGCTGGTGCGGGCCGCGCTGGACGCGGGGGCGCGCACCGTCGTGCTCGGCGTGGGCGGCAGCGCCACCACCGACGGCGGCGCGGGCATGCTGGCCGCGCTCGGCGCACGGCTGTGCGACGGCGCGGGCCGGCCCCTCGGGCCGGGCGGCGGCCCGCTGGCCGCCCTCGCCGAGGCCGACCTGTCCGGGCTCGACCCACGGCTGGCCCGCACGCGCCTGGTGCTGGCGAGCGACGTCGACAACCCGCTGACCGGGCCGCGCGGCGCGGCGGCCGTCTACGGGCCCCAGAAGGGGGCGAGCGCGGCGGAGGCCGCCACGCTGGACGCGGCGCTGGCCCGTTACGCGCAGGTGCTGGACGGGGGGCGGCTCGCGGACGCCCCCGGCGCGGGGGCGGCGGGCGGCGTGGGGTACGCCGCGCTGGCGGTGCTGGGGGCCGTCTTCCGGCCCGGGATCGAGGTCATGCTCGACGTGGTCGGCTTCGGCGCGGCTGTCGCCGGGGCGGAGCTGGTGGTGACGGGGGAGGGCTCCCTGGACGCGCAGACGCTGCACGGGAAGGCGCCGGTGGGCGTGGCCAGGGCGGCGCGCGGAGTGCCCGTGGTGGCCGTCTGCGGGCGGCTGGCGCTGGAGGGGGAGGCCCTTGCGGGTGCGGGGATCGAGCGGGCGTACGCGCTGAGCGACCTGGAGGCGGATCCGGCGCGGTGCATGGCCGAAGCGGGGCCGCTCCTGGAGCGTCTCGCCGAGTCCATCGCGCGCGACTACCTCGGCTGACGAACGGAAAACGGCGTGGGGCCCGGGCTTTCGCCCGGGCCCCACGCCGTTGTTCCACGCCGCGCCGCTACTGCAGCTGCGCTTCCGCCTCGCGCGCCTCGCGGCGGTTGTCGCGGAAGGTGTTCACCCGTCGTGCCGTCGCGAAGAGGGGGATCACCGCGCCCAGGACGACCTGCAGGGCGCAGCCGGTCTGCAGGAGCAGCTCGCCGCCGGGGGCGTCGAACGCCCACGCCGCCAGCAGGCCCATGCTGAGCACGATCCAGCTGAGCATGGCCACCGCCAGGGGCCCGCGGGGCTTGGGGTACTCGACGCGGCTGACCATCAGCCACGCCACACCCATGATCGCCAGCAGCGTCGGCACGAACGGCAGCTCCAGCAGCACGATCGAGACGACGGTCAGCGCCCCGAAGGGGCTGGGCATGCCCTGGAAGATGCCGTCCCGCATCGGTACGCAGGAGAACCGCGCCAGCCGCAGGACGACCGCCAGCAGCACCACGATCGCGGCGACCGCCGAGACCCGCTGCATGGCGTCGTCGGCGACCATGCCCCAGACGACGACGAAGTACGCCGGGGCCAGGCCGAAGCTGATCAGGTCGGAGAGGTTGTCCAGCTCCGCGCCCATCGCCGAGCTGCGCAGCTTGCGCGCGACGAGCCCGTCGAAGAGGTCGAAGACGGAGGCGAGCAGCATCAGTATCACGGCGGTGGCGGCGCTGTGCCGGGCCATGCCGCCGTCCTCGTTGCCCGTGAGGTGGGGGATGAGGACGCCGGTGGTGGTGAAGTACACCGCCATGAAGCCGCAGATCGCGTTGCCGAGCGTGAGGGTGTCCGCTATTGACAGGCGCGTCGACAGCGGCATGTCGTCCGCGTCCTCGGCCTCCGCCTCGGGGACCCAGGCGGCCTGGGTGTCCGGATCAATCACGGTCAAGACGTGTCACCCCTGCCGTGGTGGGCTGGCCGACCTCGACCGCGACCTCGACGCCCTCGGGGAGGTAGATGTCGACGCGCGAGCCGAAGCGGATCAGGCCGATCCGGTCACCCTGCTCCACCTTGGTGTCCGCCGGCACGTAGGGCACGATGCGGCGGGCGACGGCGCCGGCGATCTGGACCATCTCGATGTCACCGAGCTCGGTGTCGAAGTGCCAGACGACGCGCTCGTTGTTCTCGCTCTCCTTGTTGAACGCCGGCACGAACCCGCCCGGGACGTGCTCGACCGACGTCACCGTGCCGGCCATGGGCGCGCGGTTGACGTGGACGTTGAGCGGGCTCATGAAGATCGCGACGCGGGTGCGTCCGTCCTTCCACGGCATGATGCTCTGCACCACGCCGTCGGCCGGGGAGATGACCCGGCCCTGGGCGATCTCGCGCTCGGGATCGCGGAAGAACCACAGCATGCCCGCCGCGAGTGCGGTGGTGGGCACGGCCAGCGCGGCCCAGCGGCCGGAGCGGCGGGCCTTGGCGAGGCTGACCGCCGCGGTGGCGACGGTGGGGAGGAGCCACGGCGATGCTCCGCGCGCGAGGCGTACGCCGAGGAGGCTGTCGCGATGTGCAGAGGAAGAGCTGTGGGGCATGGGTGACCTTCGTAGCGGAGGGTGCCGCGTAACGATCGGGGGACGGCGGCTTTCCGGGGATGCTATCGGGTGCGGGCGGTAACTGGCTAAGCGCCAGGGCCAGTCACTGGCCGGACGTCGATCACAGGGTGTGATCTTCTTCTCTGCAACCGCACCTTCAAACATCCCCAAAACGGGCAATTATCCCTGTATCCGGTACTCCTCGAGCAGTCGCCGGCCGATGATCATTTTCTGGATCTCGGCCGTACCTTCACCGATCAGGAGCATCGGGGCCTCGCGGTAGAGCCGCTCGATCTCGTACTCCTTGGAGAATCCGTAGCCGCCGTGGATGCGGAAGGCATCCTCGACGACCTCCTTGCAGTACTCCGAGGCCAGGTATTTGGCCATTCCCGCCTCGAGGTCGTTGCGCTGGCCCGAGTCCTTCTTCCGGGCCGCATTCACCATCATCGCATGGGCCGCCTCGACCTTTGTTCCCATTTCGGCCAGTTTGAACTGGATGGCCTGGTGTTGCGCAATGGGTTTTCCGAAGGTCCGGCGCTGCTGCGCATAGGTCACACCCAGCTCGAACGCACGCTGCGCAACGCCGCAGCCACGCGCCGCGACGTTGACGCGGCCCACCTCGACGCCGTCCATCATGTGGTAGAAGCCACGTCCCGTCGTCCCGCCGAGGACCCGGTCGGCCGGCAGCCGCAGGCCGTCCATGATCAGCTCGGTGGTGTCGACGCCCTTGTAGCCCATCTTCTCGATCTTGCCGGGGATGGTCAGCCCCGGCCGGACCTGGCCGAAGCCGGGCTCCTTCTCGATCAGGAAGGTGGTCATGGACCTGTGCGGGGCGGTGCCTTCCGGGTGCCCCTCGTCCGTGCGGCACAACACGGCCACCAGCGTCGAGGAGCCGCCGTTGGTCAGCCACATCTTCTGGCCGGTCAGGACGTACTCGTCGCCCTCGCGCACCGCCTTGGACGTGATCGCCGACACGTCCGAGCCCAGGCCCGGCTCCGACATCGAGAACGCGCCGCGCACCTCGCCGGTCGCCATGCGGGGCAGGAAGTGCTCCCGCTGCTCCTGGGTGCCGTGCTGCTTGAGCATGTAGGCGACGATGAAGTGGGTGTTGATGATCCCCGACACGCTCATCCAGCCGCGGGCGATCTCCTCCACGCACAGCGCGTACGTGAGCAGGGACTCACCGAGCCCGCCGTACTCCTCCGGGATCATCAGCCCGAACAGGCCGAGGTCCTTGAGGCCCTCGACGATCCGCGTGGGGTACTCGTCCCGGTGCTCCAGCTCGGTGGCGACCGGAATGATCTCTTTGTCGACGAATTCCCGGACCGTCGCGAGGATCTCCCGCTGGACGTCCGTCAGCCCCTCGGTCTGTGCCAGGCGGCCCATCTCACTTCTCCCCGGTGATCGGTTCGGGCCGGCCGGGCTGCTCCCCGCCGCGCTCCTCGATGTACGTGGCGGTGGGCACCATCACCTTGCGCCGGAAGACGCACACGAGGGTGCCGTCCTGCTTGTAGCCGCGGGTCTCCACGTACACGATCCCGCGGTCGCTCTTGGACTTCGACGGCGTCTTGTCCAGCACCGTCGTCTCGCCGTAGAGGGTGTCGCCGTGGAACGTCGGTGCGACGTGCCGGAGCGACTCGATCTCCAGGTTGGCGATGGCCTTGCCGGAGACGTCCGGCACGGACATGCCCAGCAGCAGCGAATAGATGTAGTTGCCGACCACCACGTTCCGGCCGAAATCGGTGGTCTTCTCCGCGTAATTGCTGTCCATGTGCAGCGGGTGGTGGTTCATGGTCAGCAGGCAGAAGAGGTGGTCGTCGTACTCGGTGACCGTCTTTCCGGGCCAGTGCTTGTAGACGTCGCCGACCGTGAATTCTTCGTAGGTCCGTCCGAACTGCATCGCGCTCAGGCCTCCGGGATCTCGAACCGCGAGGTGCGCGCCATGCCGGCCGCCCGCCCCTTGCCGGCGACGACCAGGGCCATCTTCCGGCTGGCCTCGTCGATCATCTCGTCGCCGAGCATCGCCGAGCCCTTCTTGCCGCCCGCCTCGGAGGTGTAGTAGTCGTACGCGTCCAGGATCAGCTCGGCGTGGTCGTAGTCCTCCTGGGAGGGCGAGAAGACCTCGTTGGCCGCCTCGACCTGGCCCGGGTGCAGCACCCACTTGCCGTCGAAGCCCAGGGCCGCGGCCCGGCCGGCGACCTCCTTGTAGCCGTCGACGTTGCGGATCTGCAGGTAGGGGCCGTCGATGGCCTGCAGGTCGTGGGCGCGGGCGGCCATCAGGATGCGCATGAGGATGTAGTGGTAGGCGTCCGCCGGGTAGCCGGGCGGCTGCTCGCCCACCACGAGCGTCTTCATGTTGATGGAGGCCATGAAGTCGGCCGGGCCGAAGATGATCGTCTCCAGCCGGGGCGAGGCCGCGGCGATCGCGTCCACGTTGACCAGGCCCTTGGCGTTCTCGATCTGCGCCTCGATGCCGATGCGCCCGACCTCGAAGCCCATCGTCTTCTCGATCTGCGTCAGCAGCAGGTCCAGGGCGACGATCTGCTGGGCGTCCTGCACCTTGGGCAGCATGATGCAGTCCAGGTTCGGCCCCGCGCCCTCGACGACCGTGATCACGTCGCGGTACGTCCAGTGGGTGGTCCAGTCGTTGACCCGCACCACCCGGGTCTTGCCCGTCCAGTCGCCCTTGTTCAGCGCGTCGACGACCGTGTGCCGGGCGCCCTCCTTCGCCAGCGGCGCGCACGCGTCCTCCAGGTCCAGGAAGACCTGGTCCGCCGGCAGGCCCTGGGCCTTCTCCAGGAAGCGGGGGTTGCTGCCGGGGACGGCGAGGCAGGAGCGACGCGGGCGGAGGCGGTTCACAGGGGTGTTGCCGGTCATGCGGTGACCTCCAGGGGGTCGAGCTTGTTCGCAGTGCGGATCTCGTCGACGATACGGCCGATGATCTCCGTGATTCCGAAGTCCTTCGGGGTGAAGACCGCCGCGACACCGGCCGCCTTCAGGGCGGTGGCGTCGGCGGAGGGGATGATGCCACCGACGATCACCGGCACCTCCGCCGCCCCCGCCCGGCGCAGCCGCGCCAGCACGTCGGGCACCAGCTCGGCGTGCGAGCCGGAGAGGATGGACAGCCCCACGCAGTGCACGTCCTCGGCGACCGCCGCCGAGACGATCTGCTCCGGGGTGAGCCGGATGCCCTGGTAGACCACCTCGAAGCCGGCGTCGCGGGCCCGTACGGCGATCTGCTCGGCACCGTTGGAGTGCCCGTCCAGCCCCGGCTTGCCGACCAGCAGCCGCAGCTTGCCGGTGCCCAGGTCATCGGCGGTGCGGCGCACCTTCTCGCGTACGGCCGCGAGCGGCGTGCCGGGCTCGGCGGCCACGGCCACCGGGGCGCCGCCCACGCCCGTGGGGGCGCGGAACTCGCCGAAGACGTCGCGCAGCGCCCAGGCCCACTCGCCGGTCGTCACGCCCGCCCGGGCGCACTCCAGCGTCGCGGGCATCAGGTTCCGCGTCCCGGCGGCGGCCTTCTTCAGCGCCGAGAGCGCCTCCTGCGCACGGACCTCGTCGCGGTTGTCGCGCCAGCGGTGCAGGGCCGCCACCACGCGGGCCTCGTTGGCCGGGTCCACGGTCATGATGGCCGCATCGAGGTCGGCGGTGAGCGGATTGGGCTCGGTGCCCTCGAAGCAGTTGACGCCGACGATCTTCTCCTCGCCCGACTCGATGCGGGCCCGCCGCTCGGCGTGCGAGGAGACCAGCTGCGCCTTGAGGTAGCCGGACTCCACGGCGGCCATCGCCCCGCCCATGGCCTGGATCCGCTCGATCTCGGCCAGGCAGTCGGCCACCAGGGCCTCCACCTTGGCCTCGATCACGTGCGAGCCGGCGAAGATGTCGTCGTACTCCAGCAGGTCGCTCTCGTGCGCCAGCACCTGCTGGATGCGCAGCGACCACTGCTGGTCCCAGGGGCGGGGCAGGCCGAGGGCCTCGTTCCAGGCGGGCAGCTGGACGGCGCGGGCGCGGGCGTCCTTGGAGAGGGTGACCGCCAGCATCTCCAGCACGATGCGCTGGACGTTGTTCTCCGGCTGCGCCTCGGTCAGGCCGAGGGAGTTGACCTGCACGCCGTAGCGGAAGCGGCGCTGCTTGGGGTCCTCGATGCCGTAGCGCTCGCGCGTGACGCGGTCCCAGATGCGGCCGAAGGCGCGCATCTTGCACATCTCCTCGATGAAGCGGACCCCGGCGTTGACGAAGAAGGAGATGCGGGCCACCACCTCGCCGAAGCGCTCGGGCGGCACCTGCCCGGAGTCCCGTACGGCGTCCAGGACGGCGATCGCCGTGGACATCGCGTAGGAGATCTCCTGGACCGGAGTGGCCCCCGCTTCCTGCAGGTGGTAGCTGCAGATGTTGATCGGGTTCCACTTCGGGATGGTGTTCACCGTGTAGGTGATCATGTCCGTGGTCAGCCGCAGGGAGGGACCCGGCGGGAAGACGTGCGTCCCGCGCGAGAGGTACTCCTTGACGATGTCGTTCTGCGTCGTCCCCTGCAGCGCGGAGATGTCGGCGCCCTGCTCCTCGGCGACCACCTGATACAGCGCCAGCAGCCACATGGCGGTGGCGTTGATGGTCATGGAGGTGTTCATCCGCTCCAGCGGGATGTCCTGGAACAGCCGCCGCATGTCGCCCAGATGCCCGACGGGGACCCCGACCCGCCCGACCTCACCGCGGGCCAGGACGTGATCGGGGTCGTAGCCGGTCTGCGTCGGGAGGTCGAACGCGACCGAGAGGCCGGTCTGGCCCTTGGCGAGATTGCGCCGGTACAGCTCGTTGGACGCCTCGGCCGTCGAGTGGCCGGCGTACGTCCGCATCAACCAAGGCCGGTCTTTACGGCGTTCCGTCATCACACATTCCGGAAGCGGTTGATGGCCTCGATGTGGCGCGCGCGCATCTCCTCGTCGCGCACGCCCATGCCCTCCTCGGGCGCCAGGCACAGCACGCCGACCTTGCCCTGGTGGAGGTTGCGGTGGACGTCGTACGCCGCCTGGCCGGTCTCCGCCAGTGCGTAGGTCTTCGACAGCGTCGGGTGGATCTTCCCCTTGGCGATCAGGCGGTTGGCCTCCCACGCCTCGCGGTAGTTGGCGAAGTGCGAGCCGATGATCCGCTTCAGTGACATCCACAGGTAGCGGTTGTCGTACTGGTGCATGTAGCCCGAGGTCGACGCGCAGGTGGTGATGGTGCCGCCCTTGCGGGTGACGTAGACGCTCGCGCCGAAGGTCTCGCGGCCCGGGTGCTCGAAGACGATGTCGATGTCCTCGCCGCCGGTCAGTTCGCGGATGCGCTTGCCGAAGCGCTTCCACTCCTTGGGGTCCTGGGTGTGCTCGTCCTTCCAGAAGCGGTAGCCCTCGGCAGTGCGGTCGATGATCGCCTCGGCGCCCATCCGCCGGCAGATCTCCGCCTTCTGCTCGCTGGAGACCACGCAGATGGGGGTGGCGCCGCCGGCCAGCGCGAACTGGGTGGCGTACGAGCCCAGTCCGCCGCTCGCGCCCCAGATCAGCACGTTGTCGCCCTGCTTCATGCCGGCGCCGTTGCGGGAGACCAGCTGGCGGTAGGCGGTGGAGTTGACCAGGCCGGGGGCCGCGGCCTCCTCCCAGCTCAGGTGCCCGGGCTTGGGCATGAGCTGGTTGGACTTCACCAGCGCGATCTCGGCCAGGCCGCCGAAGTTGGTCTCGAAGCCCCAGATGCGCTGCTCCGGGTCGAGCATGGTGTCGTTGTGGCCGTCGGCGGACTCCAGTTCGACGGACAGGCAGTGCGCGACGACCTCGTCGCCGGGCTTCCAGGCGTTGACGCCGGGGCCGGTGCGCAGGACGACGCCCGCGAGGTCGGAGCCGATGACGTGGTACGGCAGGTCGTGCCGCTTGCCCAGCGGCGAGAGCTTGCCGTAGCGCTCCAGGAAGGCGAAGGTCGGCAGGGGCTCGAAGATCGAGGTCCAGACCGAGTTGTAGTTCACCGAGCTGGCCATGACGGCCACCAGCGCCTCGCCCGGCCCGAGTTCGGGCAGGGGCACGTCCTCGACGTGCAGCGACTTGCGCGGATCCTTCTCGCGGGTGGGCAGGCCGGCGAACATCTCGGCCTCGTCCTTGTGCACGGTCACCGCGCGGTACGACTCGGGCAGGGGGAGCGCGGCGAAGTCCTCGGCGCTGGTGTCGGGCGCGACGATGGCGTCCAGTATCTGGTTCACGGATGGCCTCCGGCGAAGCACGTCGGTTGCGAACGGGCTTGAGGGAACGTCGGGGGTGATGCGTCGGGTGGAACACGAGGCGGTGCCGTCGGTCCGGCGGGGTGGTACGGGGCCGCGCCGGTGGGCGCGGGTGCGGTGCCTGGTGACGCAGGCGTCCGGGCGCGCAAGGTGCTTGCGGGGACAGCCGGCACGCGACGATCGTGTCTGCGCGCCGGCCGCCCGGACACGGACAACGTATGGCACCGCGTGCCACTCGACAAGACACTGCGTGCCAACAATTTCTCTCAGATGTCATCCGGAGGGCACGCATGAGCAACAAAGGCCGCCCACAGGGGGCGGCCTTTGTCGGGGAATATCCGGTTTTCTGCGTTTACTTCTGCGGCTACCTCTTCTTGAGCGCTTTCTCGATGGTGCGCATGACCTCCTCCAGCGGGGCATCCGTGCGCGCGACCGCCACCAGCACCTCGCCCTCGCTGCGCGCGGACGCCACCGGCGTCTCCTCGGCGGCGCGGCCCGCTCCGATGCCGGCGCCGAACGTCTCGCGCACGATGGCGAAGGCGTGGTCGAGCTGGGCCTCCAGGTCGCCCTGGGCGCCGCTGCGCAGCCAGCGGCGCAGGACGTGGTTGTGCGCCGTGACCACCGCGGAGGCGGCGACCTCGGCCAGCAGGGGGTCGTCGTCGCCCACGTGGTGGGCGGTCTCGTCGAAGTGGCCCAGCAGGTAGCGGGTGAACAGCCGCTCGTAGCGGGCCACCGAGGCGATCTCGCGCTCGCGCAGCGCCGGCACCTCACGGGTCAGGCGGTAGCGCTCGACGGAGACGGCCGGGGAGGCCGCGTACATCCGCATGACCTCCTTGATGCCCCGGCACACGGTGTCCAGCGGGTTCTCGTGCGGCGGCGCGGCGTCCAGCACCGCGGCCGCCCGCACCAGCGTGTCGTCGTGGTCGGGGAAGATCGCCTCTTCCTTGGAGCGGAAGTGGCGGAAGAACGTCCGGCGGGCGACCCCGGCCGTGGCCGCGATCTCGTCGACGGTCGTCCCCTCGTAGCCCTTGGTCGCGAACAACTCCATGGCGGCGGTGGCCAGTTTGCGGCGCATGCCGAGCCGCTGGGCGGCGGCTCGGCGGGAGCCGGCGCTCACGGCGCCGGGCTCCGGGCGGTCCTTGGCCGCCTTCGGGCCCTCGGTGGCGGGCGGCTCGGTGGCGGCCCCGCGGCGGGCGGGGGCGGACTTGGCGGGCTGGGACATGTGGGGAACGTAACACGCGTCCGTGTGGGTGTGCCGGGGCGGACCTCCCCCGGCCACCGCCGGGAGGGGCCCGCCGGGCCCCAGCAGTCCGCCCCAACCCGTCCCCTGGCCGGGCACGGCCGCCTCAGGCCTTCGCGTACTCGCGGAAACCGCGCCCGGTCTTGCGCCCCAGGCACCCGGCCGCCACCAGGTGCTCCAGCAGCGGCGCCGGCGCCAGGCCGGGCTCGCGGAACTCCCGGTGCAGCACCTTCTCGATGGCCAGCGACACGTCCAGGCCCACCACGTCCAGCAGCTCGAAGGGACCCATCGGATAGCCGCCGCCGAGCTTCATCGCCGCGTCGATGTCGTCGAGCGAGGCGTAGTGCTCCTGCACCATCTTCACCGCGTTGTTCAGGTAGGGGAACAGCAGGGCGTTGACGATGAAACCGGCCCGGTCCCCGCAGTCCACCGGGTGCTTGCGGACCTTCGCGCACACCGCGCGGGCCGTGGCGTGCACGTCCGGGGCGGTGAGCACCGTGCGCACCACCTCCACCAGCTTCATCGCCGGCGCCGGGTTGAAGAAGTGCATCCCGATGACGTCCTGCGGGCGGGAGGTGGCCCGGGCGCACGCGATGACGGGCAGCGAGGAGGTGGTGGTGGCCAGCACCGCGCCGGGCCGGCAGACCTTGTCCAGGTCGGCGAACAACCGGCGCTTGACCTCCAGGTCCTCGGCGACCGCCTCGACGGCCAGGTCCACCCCGGCCAGGGCCTCCAGCGAACCGGCCGGCGTGATCGCGGCGAGCGTCGCCTCCCGCTGCTCCACCGTCAGCCGGCCCCTGGCCACCGAGCGGTCCAGGGACTTCGCGATCCGCCCCTTGGCCGCCTCCGCCTTCTCCGGCGAGCGCGCGGCGAGCACGACCGCGTACCCCGCCTTGGCGAACACCTCGGCCATCCCGCCCGCCATCGTGCCCGACCCCACCACGCCCACGGAGCGCACCTCGCGGCCGCCCGTCGCCGCGGCGGCCGCATCGGGGGTCAGGGCGTCCGGCACGACGACTGGGGAGCCGGGCGCCTCGTACGTGTAGAAGCCGCGCCCCGCCTTGCGGCCGGTCAGCCCGGCCGCCGCCAGCTGGCCCAGCACCGGTGCGGGGGCGTGCAGCCGGTCGCCGGAGGCGGCGTACATCGCCTCCAGCACCGTACGGGCGGTGTCGACGCCGATCATGTCCAGCAGGGCGAGCGGGCCCATCGGCAGGCCGCAGCCCAGCCGCATCGCCGCGTCGATGTCCTCGCGGGTGGCGTAGCGCGACTCGTACATGGCCGCGGCCTGGTTGAGGTAGCCGAACAGCAGGCCGTCGGCGACGAAGCCCGGCCGGTCGCCCGCCGTCACCGGCTCCTTGCCCAGCTCGTGGGCCAGGTCGGTGACCGCGGCGACGGCCGCGGGGTCGGTCAGGACGCAGGAGACGACCTCCACCAGCTTCATCGCCGGCGCAGGGTTGAAGAAGTGCAGGCCGAGCACCCGTTCGGGGTGCGCGGAATCGGCCGCCAGCCGGGTGACCGACAGGGCGTTGGTGCCGGTCGCGAGGACGGCGTCCGGGCGCACGACGGCGTCGAGGGCGGTGAACACCTCGTGCTTGAGCGCGTAGTCCTCCGGCACGACCTCGATCACCAGATCGGCGGGTGCGGCCGCGGCCAGGTCGCCGGAGGTGCGGAAGCGGGCGAGGGCGGCCCGGCGCCCGGCCTCGGTGATCCGGCCGCGCTCCACCGCGCGGGCGGTGGCGGCCTCCAGCGCCGCACCGGCCCGCAGGGCGGCCGCGTCGCTGATGTCGATGCCGATGACGTCACGTCCGGCCAGGACGAGCACCTCGGCGATGCCGGTGCCCATGGTGCCGAGGCCGATCACGGCGACGGTCTGCAGGCGGGGCCGGGTGGACGGGTCAGAGGTGGACGAACGGTCCATCGCGAGACTCCAGTGGGTGTTCCCCGTGCACAAGGGGAAGGACGGCGGTGGGCGGGCCGCGCGCAGCGCGGCGGGCTCGTGAGCGAAGTCCCTGCCGCCGGGGCGCGCCAAGGGGCGCCCGGGGGGCGGGAATCGTGCGACCGGCGGGCCCTGTCCCGGGGCCCTGCCGTACTCGAGAATGCCGAACCGACGTCAATGCTGCGGCGGCTGCGTCACCAGACCACCGGAGCGGGAATGCTGCTCCGGCCGGGAGATTAACCGACGGGTAACCAAGAGCGCCAGGGGTCGCGCGCGCGACTTACGATGTGGCCCAGGCCACTCGGGGAGGAGAGCGGGACATGGAAGAGGAATTCCGCGCGCTGCTGAAGCGGGTCCGGGCCGAACTGGTCTCCCCGGCCGAGTTCTCGGCGTACGAAAAGCTGCTCGCGCTCGTGCGGTCCGACACCCGCGCGGCGCGCGACGAGCTCGCCGAGGTCCTCGTCGCGCCCGAACGCCCGCTGTGGGCCCGCGAGATCGCCGCCTTCGCCCTCGGCAGCAAGGGCGACCGGCGGGCCTTCGAGACCCTCGTCCTCCTCCTCAACTACCGCGAGCCCGTACGGTGCGCCACGGCCGCCCACGTCCTGGCCCGCCTGCGCGACCCCCGCACCGCCAAGGCCGCGGCCGCACTCGCCACCAACCCGCTGCGCACCGCCTACGCGGTCTACCCCGTGCGGCTGCTGACCGAGCTGCGGGCGCCGGAATCCGTCCCCGCCCTGCTGGCCACGCTGGAACGGCTGCTGGCGGCGCGCGACCACGTGTGGCCCGTGGCACGGGCGTGCGTGGAGGGGCTGGGGATCCTCGGCGACCGCCGCGCCGAGGCGACGCTGGTGGCGGCGCGCGAACACGAGAAGCTGCGCCCCGCCGCGATCGCGGCCCTGGCCCGGCTCAACCGCCGGGGGGTGGCTCCCTGACGCCCGCGGGCGGGCCGGCGCTCCCGTATGGTCGGGCCTGCACGCAGCACCACTCATCGTCCGGGAGGACCACCCATGGGCCAGGTCGAGGCCACCACTGAGCGCATCGTCGCCGCAGGCGCGGAGGACGTCTTCGACGCGCTCGCGGACTACAGCGGCACCCGCCCCAAGCTGCTGCCCGAGCACTTCAGCGAGTACGAGGTGCGCGAGGGCGGCGACGGAAAGGGCACCGTCGTGCACTGGAAGCTCCAGGCCACCAGCAAGCGCGTGCGCGACTGCCTGATGGACGTCGACGAGCCCACCGACGGGCAGCTCGTGGAGAAGGACCGCAACTCCTCCATGGTGACCACCTGGACCGTCACCCCCGCCGGCGAGGGCCGCTCCAGGGTCGTGGTCACCACCACCTGGACGGGCGCCGGCGGCATCGGCGGCTTCTTCGAGCGGACCTTCGCGCCCAAGGGCCTGGGCCGCATCTACGACGCGATGCTCGCCCGGCTCGCCGCCGAGGTGGAGGGCAAGCCCGGCCTCGGCTGATGCCCCGGTGATACCGCGGGGCCGGCCGGGCTCACCGGTTCGGGTGGTTTTCCTGGTGCGGTCCTGCTGTGCCCAAACCGCCTCCCACCGGCAAAAAGTGCCGTCCCCGGCGCTCCCGCACAAATCGTCGCGCTTGCTGGCCGTTGTCGCGTAATGCGAGAAATGGGCGGCAGCGCAGGCGCGACGAGGGGAGCAGTTCGTGGGCGGGTCCACCTTCGAGACCACCTTGGAGAAGAGCGACGGCACGCGCGCCCTGCCCCCGGCCCCGCCCGCCCCGGCCCCGCCGCCCGCCCGGGACGCGACACGGGCGGGGCCGGCGTTCGCCGCCCTGCTGCTCGCCCTGCTGCTCGCGGCCCTCGACCAGACGGTCGTCGCGAGCACCCTGCCGAGGATCGCGGTGGAGCTGCAGGGGCCGCAGCGGGCGTCCTGGGCCGTCACCGCCTACCTGTTGACGTCCACCACCGCCCTGCCGCTGTTCGGCAGGCTCGGCGACCTGCGCGGCCGCAAGGCCGCCCTCGTCCTCGCGCTGGTCGTCTTCGTCACCGGCTCGGCCCTGGCCGGCTGGTCCCGCACGATGGACCAGTTCATCGCCTTCCGCGCCCTGCAGGGGCTCGGCGCGGCCGGCATCCTCACCGGCGTCCAGGCGGCCGTCGCCGACCTCGTGCCCGCACGCCGCCGCGGCCGCCACCTCGGCGTGATCAGCGCCGCCTACGGGCTCGCGGCCGTCGCCGGGCCCCTGCTCGGCGGGATCGTCGCCGACCGCGCCTCCTGGCGCTGGTGCTTCCACCTGAACGTCCCGCTCGGCGTGCTGGCACTCGCCGTCGTGGCCGGCAGCCTGCGGCTGCCCGCGCCGCCGCGCCGGGCCCGGTTCGACGTGCTCGGCGCCCTGCTGCTCGCGGCCTGCTCGGGCTGCGTGGTGCTGCTGACCGCCTGGGGCGGCACCGAGTACGCCTGGACCTCCCGCACCGTCCTGGGGCTGGGCGCGGGGGCCGTCGGAACGGCCCTGCTCCTCGCCGTCGTCGAGCACTTCGCCGCAGAACCGATCATCCCACCGCACTTCCTGCGGGACTCCGTCTTCGTCGTCACCGCGCTCCTCGGCGCCGTCTGCGGCCTCGCCCTCTTCGGCGCCGCCGGCTACCTGCCCACGTTCCTGCAGATGGCCGACGGCGTGGACGCCGCCCAGTCCGGACTGCTCATGCTGCCCATGATGGGCGGGATCGCCGTCGCCTCGCTGGTCTGCGGTCACCTCGTCAGCCGAACGGGCCACTACAAACTCCTGCCCGTCCTCGGCGGCGCCCTCTCGGCCGAGGGCATGTACCTGCTCTCCCACCTCGACGCCACCACCGGCCGGCTCGTGCACAGCGTCTGGATGGCCATCCTCGGCGTCGGCATCGGCCTGACCCTGCCCGTGCTCGTTCTCGCCGTGCAGAACTCCGCCCGGCCGGCCGACACCGGCGCCGTCACCGGCGCCCACCACCTCTTCCGGCAGCTCGGCGCCTCGATCGGCGCCGCCGTCCTCGCCGCCCTCTTCGCCCGCCGCCTGGGCTCCGCCCTGGCCGCCGAACTCCCGCCCGGTACGGGGCTGCCGGCACCCGGCGCCGTCACCGCACAACTCGTCCGCGCCCTGCCCGCACCGCTGCACGACGCCTACGTCCGGGCCTACGCCCAGACCGTGCCCCACGTGCTCCTCGCCCTCGTACCGGTGCTCGTCGTCGGTTTCCTGCTCGCCTTCCTGCTGAAAGAGAAACCACTGGTGTCCTACAACGCCCCCGGCGCCGCCATCCCCTCCGCGCGCCCCGCACCGCCGGCCGACCCGGTGCCCCTCGTCGCGGGCATCCCCGTGACCGGCTCCGTCCAGCACCACGACGGCACCACCGTGCCGCGCGCCGCCCTGACCCTCATCGACGTCCAGGGCCGGCAGATCGGCCGGGGCGCCAGCGGCGAGGACGGCCGGTACGCCCTGAGCACGCCCGGCACCGGCTCGTACGTGCTGATCGCCGCGGCCGGCGGCCACCAGCCGCAGGCCGTCACCGTCACCGTCGGCGAGCGGCCCGTCGAGCTCGACGTCGTCCTCGGCGGTGCCGGCCGCCTCGCCGGCACCGTGCGCACCGCCGACGGCACCCCCGTGCGCGAGGCCCTGGTCACCCTGACGAACGTGCACGGCGAAGTGGTCGCCTCCACCCGCACCGGCCCCGACGGCTCCTACGTGATCGACGAACTGGTCGCGGGCGAGTACACCCTCGCCTCCAGCGCCCCCGCGTTCCGGCCCGCGGCCCTGCAGGTGACCGTCCAGTCCGCGCGCGAGACCCGACAGGACGTCGAACTCGCCGGCGGCGCGGTGCTGCGCGGCACCGTCCGCGCCGGCGGCGGCCGGCCCGTCGAGGACGCGCGCGTGACGCTGCTGGACGCCGCCGGCAACGTCGTCGACTCCGCCATCACCGGCGCCGACGGCACCTTCCGCTTCGTCGACCTGTCCGCCGGCGAATACACCGTCGTGGCCGCCGGCTACCCGCCCGTGGCCACGGTCCTTCAGGTCGCCGGCGGCGGCCGCACGGAACGGGACCTCCAGCTGGGTCACGCGGACTAGGGCCGTGCCCCGTCAGGGGCGCGGGGCAGTGTCGATCTGCGGCTCCGCCGCGTGGGCGCGATCAGCCGCCTACGGCCCGCAGTCGACGCGCCGGAACCAAGCCGCCCACCTGCGGGCGCGTCGTGGCTTGTCGCGCCCGCGCGGCGGCAGCCGCAGATCGACACGGCCCCGCGCCCCTACGGGGCGCCGCGGCGGGGCGAACGCGGCGCCGCGCCAAGGACGTTTGGCGCAAGGACGCCCCCTCGCGGCCCCACGGGCCCTACCGTGGTGACAGGGGGCGCAGATCTTGGCGTACGCGTACGAAGGAGCAACCGCCCATGGACCGTGGCACGCCGGAGCCCGGCGACGGCCGGCACACGGCCGCCCTGGGGCGCCTGCCGCTCGCGGTGGTCGTGGTCGGCCCCACCGGAGCGGTCACGCACTGGAGTTCGGGCGCCCGCCGGCTCTTCGGGCCCACCCGGGAGGAGGCCGTCGGCGCCCTCGCCGTCGACCTGATGCCCATATGCGGCGCCCTGCAGGGCGTCCCCGGCTACCCCAGCGCCGGCCGCGCCCGCTGCAAGGTGCCCGGCAGCGGCCCGCTCGACGTGCTGTGGTGGGCCTACCCCCTGATCGGGCCCGGCCCCGAGCGGCTGCTCGTGCTGGCCGCCGACGCCGCGCGGGCGGAGGGCGGCGAACAGGACGCCGAACGCTCCGTGGTCGCCGCCCCCGGCTTCGCCCCGCACACCGGCTTCCCCGACGCCGAGGAGCTCGCCGCCCGGCTGCCCGACATCCTGCCCAACATGGGCCCGGCCGCGGGCGCCCGCATCGTCTCCCAGGTGCTGGAACTCGGCTACCCGGTGCTGGAGTTCAGCCGGCGCCGCAGGGTGCCGGTGACCCCCGACTGGGGCGTGCCGCGCCACGCCGGACGGCGCGCCCGCCCGGCCGTACCGGCGCAGCGCCCGGCCCGCGAGCCGCTCGCGGCCCCGGCCGACACCGAGGACGACACCGCGGCCGACCTGGAACATGCCGCGGTGCGCGAGCGGCTGGAATTCCTCAACGAGGTCAGCGGCTCGATCGGCAGCTCCCTGGACCTGGAGCGCACCATCCGCGAGGTCACCAGCGCGGCCGTGCCCCGCTTCGCCGACTTCGCCGGCACCCACCTGCGCGCCGCCGTCCTGGCCGGCGAGGGCTTCCCCGACGGCCCGCCCGACGTCACCACCGTCTGGCACCGCGTCTGGGTCGAGCACAACGACGAGCCCGGCCGCTGGGACGACACCGTGCCCGTGGGCGAGGCCATCTCCTTCCCCGAGCACACGCCGTTCTTCCGGTGCATGGTCACCGGCGAGCCGGTGCTCATCCCGCGGATCGACGAGGAGCTGTCCGCCCGCATCTCCGGCCAGTTCGAAAAGCGCGACCTGCGACCGCTGATCGGCGGCCGCTCCCTGCTCGTCGTGCCCCTGAAGGCACGCAACGTGGTGCTGGGCTTCATGGTGCTGCTGCGCCGCCCGGGGCGCGAGCCCTTCGGCGACATGGACCGCACCACCGGCGCCGAACTGGCAGCCCGCGCCGGGCTCGTCCTCGACAACGCCCGGATGTACACCCACCAGGAGAACGTCGCCGACACCCTGCAGGACAGCATGCTCCCGCAGGTCGCCCCGCGCACGCCCGGCTGCGACACGGCCACCCGCTACCTGCCGGGCACCCGGCTCGGCCGGGTCGGCGGCGACTGGTTCGACACCATCAAGCTCCCCGGCTCCCGCACCGCACTGGTCGTCGGCGACGTGATGGGACACGGCCTGCACTCCGCCGCGATGATGGGTCAGCTGCGCACGGCCGTGCAGACCATGGCCACCCTGGGCCTCGCGCCCGAACAGCTCCTGCGCAACCTCGACGACCTCGCCCAGCGGCTCGGCGAGCACTACCTGGCCACCTGTCTGTACGCCGTCTACGACCCCATCCGCTCGGAGCTGACCCTCGCCAACGCCGGGCACATCCCGCCCGTCCTGGTCCGGGCCGAGGACGGCCGCAGCCGGCTGCTGGAGCTGCCCACCGGCGCGCCCATAGGCGTGGGCGGGGTGCCCTTCGAAGCGGTGACCGTGCGCGTCGCGCCCGGCGACCGGCTGGTGCTGTGCACCGACGGCCTCGTCGAGGTGCGCGGCCAGGACATCGGCGCCGGCCTGGCCGTGCTGTGCGAGTCCGCCGCCCACCCGGCCGCCTCCATGGACGACGCCTGCGACGCCATCGTGCGCGCCCTCAACACCCGGGAGGGACGCAAGGACGACGTGGCCCTGCTCATGGCCCGCCTCAACGGCATCCCGCCCGAGCAGGTCGCCGAGTGGGAGATCGCGCCCCGGGCCGCCGAGGCCGCCCGGGCCCGGCACCTGGTGGGCGAGCAGCTGACCCGCTGGGGCCTGGCCGCGGCGGCCCCGACCGCACAGGTGCTCGTCGGCGAGATCGTCGCCAACGCCGTGCGTCACGCACGCACCTGGCGCATCGGCGTCCGCCTGGTGCGCACGGACGTGCTGCTGTGCGAGGTCACCGACGACGACCACACCCTGCCGGTGCTGCTGAGCGCCGAGGCGGACGAGGAATACGGGCGCGGTCTGCGGGTAGTGAGCGCACTGGCGCGGGAATGGGGCGCCAGTCACACGGGACGGGGGAAGACGGTGTGGTTCGAGCAGACTCTGGTGCAGCCATGAGCGTGACGGAGCGTTACCGCAGTGCCTGGGAAGGCTATTGGGGCGGCGTCCCGGAGGCGCCCGGCGAGGTCATCTGGGACTCCGACCCGGCCCTGGCCGCCGAGCCCCACCTCACCCTCCTGCTGCCCTACGCCGACCCGGCCCTGCCGGTGGTCGACCTCGGCTGCGGCAACGGCACCCGCACCCGGCACCTGGCCGGGCACTTCCCCCGCGCGGTCGGCGTCGACCTCTCCCGCGCGGCGGTCGAGCGCGCCCGGCGCGCCGACCCCGAGGGCCTGGCGGAGTACGAGCAGCTCGACCTGGTCGACGCGGCGGCGGTGCGCAGCCTGCACGAGCGACTGGGCGACTGCAACGTCTACATGCGCGCCGTGATCCACCAGAGCGACGCCGCCGACCGCGGCCCGGTCGCCGCGGCCGTGGCGCGGCTGGCGGGGGAGCGCGGCCGGGCCTTCGTCGTGGAGCTCAAGCCCGCCGCCGCAACGGTGCTGGCCGAGCTGGCGCAGGCGCCCGGCGGGCCGCCCGAGGGGCTCCGGCGCGTCCTGGAGCACGGGCTGCGGCCCGCCGAGGCGGCCGACGGCGAGGTGGCCGGACTGCTGACCGGTGCCGGGCTGAAGATCCTCGCCGAGGGCGACACGGAACTGACCATGACCGCCTGCCACCCGGACGGCCGCAGGGTCCGGCTGCCGGCCCGGTGGTTCGTCGCGACGGGGCGCTGAAGGTTATCCACAGGCCTGGTCCGCATCTGCCCGGGCGCGTAACGTGACGGGACATGAAGATCCTGATCTCCGCGGACATGGAGGGTGCCACCGGCGTCACCTGGCCCGGTGACGTGCTGCCCGGTGCGGCGCAGTGGGAGCGGTGCCGCCACCTGTTCACCTCCGACGTGAACGCGGCGATCGCCGGGTTCTTCGACGGTGGTGCCGATGCCGTCCTCGTCAACGAAGCGCACTGGAGCATGCGCAACCTGCTGCTGGAGCAGCTGGACGAGCGAGCGGAAATGCTCACCGGCAAGCACAAGACGCTCAGCATGGTCGAGGGGGTGCAGCACGGAGACGTCGACGGCATCGCGTTCGTGGGCTACCACGCGGCGGCCGGAGCCGAGGGCGTGCTGGCGCACACCTACCTGGCGAACTCCATCACCGGCGTCCGGGTGAACGGCAGGCGGGCCAGCGAGGGCCTGCTCAACTCTCTGGTCGCCGCCGAATACGGTGTGCCGGTGGTGCTGGTGACCGGCGACGACCGGACGTGCGAGGACGCCAAGGGGTATGCGCCCGAGGCCCGTTCGGTCGCCGTGAAGGACTACGTCTCCCGGTACGCGGCCGTCTGCCGCCCGCCGGCCCGCACGGCGGCGGACATCCGGTCCGCCGCCGAGGCCGCCGCCGTGCTCGCGGCACGCCACGAGCCGGTGCACGGCGGGCCCTTCACCGTCGAGGTGGAGTTCGACGCCGAGCACCTCGCCGGGGCGGCCACGGCCGTGCCCGGCGTCGCCCAGACCGGTGAACGGCTGGTGGCCTACACCCTGCCCACCATGTACGAGGCAATCCGCTGCTTCAAGGCGGTCACGACCGTCGTCTCGGCGGCGGTGGAGGAGCAGTATGGCTGAAACGACCCACGGGGGGAACGGGGGAGCGAGCAGACCCGGTGAGCGGATCTCCGGCCGGATCGACGAGCGGGCCCTGGCCGAGGCGGTGCGCTTCACCTCGGACCTGATCCGGATCGACACCGCCAACCGCGGGGGCGGCGACTGCCGGGAGCGCCCGGCCGCCGAGTATGTCGCCGAGCAGCTCGCCGACGCCGGCCTGGAGCCGCTGCTGCTGGAGAAGGAGCCCGGGCGCACCAACGTCGTCGCCCGCATCCCCGGCACCGACCCGGGCGCCGAGGCGATCCTGGTCCACGGCCACCTGGACGTCGTCCCGGCCGAGCCCGCCGACTGGCGCGTGCACCCCTTCTCCGGCGAGGTGCGCGACGGCGTGGTGTGGGGACGCGGCGCCATAGACATGAAGGGCATGGACGCCATGGTCCTGGCGGTCGTCCGGGCCTGGGCCCGGGCGGGCGTGCGCCCCCCGCGGGACGTGGTGATCGCCTACACCGCCGACGAGGAGGACACCTCCCTGCCCGGCGCGGCCTTCCTCGCCGCCGAGCACGCCGGTCTCTTCGAGGGCTGCACGGTCGGCATCAGCGAGTCCGGCGGCTACACCTTCCACGCCGACGGGGGCCTGCGGCTCTACCCCGTGGCGGCGGGGGAGCGCGGCTCGGCCTGGGTCCGGCTGACCGCACAGGGCACCGCCGGGCACGGTTCGAAGGTCAATCGGCGCAACGCCGTGGTCCGTCTGGCCGCTGCCGTCACCCGGATCGGGGAGTACAAGTGGCCCGTGCGGCTCACCCCCACCGTCCGTGCGGCGCTGCGGGAGATCGCCGCCGTCCACGGCATCGAGGCCAACCCCGAGGCGCCGGGCTTCGACGCCGACGAGCTGCTCGCCAAGCTCGGCACGGCGGCCGCACTGGTGGCGGCCACCGTGCGCAACAGCGCCAATCCCACCATGCTGCACGCCGGTTACAAGATCAACGTCATTCCGGGGCTGGCCGTCGGCCACGTCGACGGCCGCACCGTGCCCGGCGGCGACGCCGAGTTCGAGCGGATCATGGACGAGCTCACCGGGCCCGACGTCGACTGGGAGTACGAGCACCGCGAGATCTCCCTGCAGGCCCCCGTCGACGCCCCGGTCTTCGCCCGGATGCGCGCCGCGCTCGAACGCTTCGATCCCGACGCCCGCGTGGTGCCGTTCTGCATGTCAGGCGGCACCGACGCCAAACACTTCTCCCGCCTGGGCATCACCGGCTACGGCTTCTCGCCCGTCAGGCTCCCGGCCGGCTACGACTATCAGGCGCTCTTCCACGGAGTCGACGAACGGGTGCCCGTCGACGCGCTGCACTTCGGCGTGCGGGTGCTCGATCACTTTTTGATGGATCGCAGCCTGACGGACCGCAGCCTGCTGGGCCGCACCCCGGCCGAGCCCCTTTCCGATCCGTACTGATCCCCGACTCGTCCCCACTGACCCCCTTCACAAGGAGGCGTAGCAATCATGGTGTCCACGGCGCCCTACGGAGCCTGGCAGTCACCCATCGACGCCGCGCTCGTCGCGGCGCACGAGGGAGCCCCGGAGCACGTGGGCACGATCGGCGACGAGGTCTGGTGGGTCGCTCCGCGCCCGGCGGAGAACGGCCGCAAGACCCTGGTGCGCCGCCTCACCGACGGAGCGGAGGCGCCGGCGCTGCCCGCACCGTGGAACGTGCGCAACCGGCTGACGGAGTACGGCGGCCGGCCCTGGGCGGGCGTCGCCCGGGGCGCCGGGGGCCCGCTGCTGGTCTTCACCGAGTGCTCCGACCAGCGGCTGTACGCCTGGGAGCCGGACGACCCGGCCGGCGGCGCGCCCCGGCCCCTGACGCCCGTCTCGGCCGTCGGCGGCGGGCTGCGCTGGGCCGACCCGCTGCTGCTGCCCGAGCGCGGCGAAGTGTGGTGCGTGCTGGAGGAGTTCACCGGCGAGGGTCCGCAGGACGTGCGCCGGGTCATCGCCGCCGTCCCGCTCGACGGCTCCGCCGCCGAGGACCGCGCCGCCGTACGGGAGCTCACCGACGACCGGCACCGCTTCGTCACCGGCCCCCGGCTCTCCCCGGACGGCCGGCGCGTGGCCTGGACGGCCTGGGACCACCCGCGCATGCCCTGGGAGGGCACCGAGCTGAAGGTCGCCGACGTCGCCGGACCCGGCGCCCCGTTCGACGACGTGCGCACCGTGGCGGGCGGCGAGCGGGAGTCCGTCGCCCAGGTGGAGTGGGCCCCGGACGGCAGCCTGCTCGCCGTCACCGACCGCACCGGCTGGTGGAACCTGCACCGCGTCGACCCGGACACCGGCCGGGCCGTCAACCTCTGCCGCCGCGAGGAGGAGTTCGCCGGCGCCCCCTGGGTGCCGGGCCAGCGCTGGTTCGCCCCCCTGCCCGGCGGCACGGTCGCCGTCGTCCACGGCCGCGGCGCCCAGCGCCTGGGCATACTCGACCCCGAGACCGGCGAAGTGGTGGACGCCGCCGGTCCGTGGACGGAGTGGCGCTCCACCCTGGCCGTCAGCGGCACCCGGGTCGTGGGGGTGGCCGCGAGCCCCCGCACCGCCTACGAGGTCGTCGAGCTGGACACCCGCACCGGCAGGGCCCGGGCGATCGGCGCCCGGCACACCGACGCGGTGGACCCCGCCTACTACCCCGAGCCGCTCATCCGCACCTTCACCGGCCCCGACGGCCGGGAGGTGCACGCCCACATCTACCCGCCGCACAGCCCCGACCACACCGCACCCGCCGACGAGCTGCCCCCCTTCGTGGTGTGGGCGCACGGCGGCCCCACCGGGCGCTCGCCGCTCGTGCTCGACCTGGAGATCGCCTACTTCACCTCCCGGGGCATAGGCGTGGCCCAGGTCAACTACGGCGGTTCCACGGGCTACGGCCGCGACTACCGCGACCGGCTGCGCGAGCGGTGGGGCGTGGTGGACGTCGAGGACTGCGCCGCCGTCGCCGAGACGCTGGCCGAGGAGGGCACCGCCGACCGCGCCCGGCTCGCCATCCGCGGCGGCAGCGCCGGCGGCTGGACGAGCGCCGCCTCCCTCGCCACCACCTCCACCTACGCCTGCGCCACCATCGCCTATCCCGTGCTCGACCTGCTGACCTGGGCCGACGGCGGCACCCACGACCTGGAGTCGCACTACCTGGAGTATCTGATCGGCCCCCTCGCCGAGGTGCCCGACCGCTACCGCGACCGCTCCCCGCTCGCCCGCGCCGACCGTGTCACCGCCTCCTTCCTGCTGCTGCAGGGCCTTGAGGACGCGGTCTGCCCGCCCGAGCAGAGCGAGCGGTTCGCCGAGGCCATGGCCGGGCGCGGGGTGCCGTTCGCCTACCTCACCTTCGAGGGCGAGGGCCACGGATTCCGCAAGGCCGCCAGCGTCGTGCGCTCCCTGGAGGCCGAGCTCTCCCTGTACGCCCAGACCTTCGGCATCGACGTCCCCGGCATACCCGTGCTGGAACTGGCCAAGTAGCCGACGGAGGATGTGGGCAGGCTCTGCCCATGACGACGACCGTTGTGCTCCGGACGCCCCGACTGACGCTGCGCCGCTGGCGCGAGGACGATCTCGGCCCCATGGCGGCCATCAACGCCGACCCGGAGGTGATGCGCTGGATCGGCGACGGATCGGTCCGCGACCGGGCCCGCACCCGGGCCGGCATCGACGCCAGCGAGCGGGAGTGGGAGGAGCACGGGGTCGGCCTGTTCGCCGTCGAGTGCCGGGAGTCGGGGCAGTTCGTGGGCTTCGCCGGGCTGTCCGTGCCGTCCTTCCTGCCGGAGATCCTGCCGGCCGTGGAGCTCGGCTGGCGCCTGGCCCGGCCCTTCTGGGGCCGGGGGCTGGCCACGGAGGCGTCCCGCGTCGTGCTGGACTTCGCACTGCGCGACCGCGGCCTGGCCAGGATCGTGGGCGTGCACGCCACCGGCAACCACGCGTCCGAGCGCGTCCTGGGCAAGCTCGGTATGCGCCGCGAGCGCCGCACGACCCATCCGCGGTACGGGGTGCCGCTGTGCGTCCACGTCTTGGAGACGTGCCCGTAGGGCGCGTGTCCGGCGGGTCGTACGGCGCCCCGTAGGGGCGCGGGGCGGTGTCGATCTGCGGCTGCCGCCGCGTGGGCGCGATCGGCCACCGACGGCCCGCAGCTGACGCGCCAGCCCGGGGTCCGGGCGGAGCACGGCACTTCGTCTGCGGGCGCGTCGTGGCTTGTCGCGCAGTTCCCCGCGCCCCTACGGGGCGCAGTGGTGCCGCGTGGCGAAGATGCGCCTGGCCCGGGCGGGGGCGGCGGCTCACACGTTCGGCCGCACCGCACGTGCTCGCTGGCGGCCGAGCGAAGAGCGTGGACGGGGGCGGTGCACGCGCCGTGCCGCCCCCGCCCCGCGCCGAAGGAGCCGCCGTGTCCGACGTGTCGCCCCCGCCGCCCGCCGCATCCGCCGGTGCGGGCCACCCCGGCGGCCGGCTGCTCGCCGCGGGCCTGGGCCACGAGGGGCAGGTGCCGGGCATCCTGATGGCGGCCGAGGGCGAGCGCGTCGTCGCCGTCGCCGCGGGCGACCGCCACAGCCTGGCGCTGACCGAGGACGGCCGGCTGCTCGCCGCGGGGCTCGACGACCACGCCCAGGTGACCGGGATCTTCGCCGCCGCCCGCGGGCTGCGCCTGGCGGCCGTGGCCGCCGGCGGTTCGCACAGCCTGGCCGTGACCGCCGACGGCCGGCTGCTGGCCGCCGGCGACGACCGCAACCACCAGGTCACCGGCATCCGCGAGGCGGCCCGCGGGAGGAAGGTCACCGGGGCCGACTGCGGCGCGGTGCACCTCCTCGCCGTGACCGAGGAGGGCGATCTGCTGGCCGCGGGCCACGACGGCGACGGGCAGGTCGCCGGCATCCGCGCGGCCGCCCGCGGTCACCGCGTCGTGGCGGCCGCCGCCGGCGACTTCCACAGCCTGGCGGTCACCGAGGACGGCCGGCTCCTGGGCAGCGGCCGCGACGACGACCAGCAGGTCTCCGGCCTGCTGGCGGCGGCCGAGGGCCACAAGGTCGTCGCCGTCGCGGCGGCCGCGCTGCAGAGCCTGGCGGTGACCGAGGACGGCCGGATTCTCGCCGCCGGGCACGACGGCCACCACCAGGTCTCCGGCATCCTGCGCGCGGCCCAGGGGCAGCGGGTGGCCGCCGTGGCCGCGGGCCATCTGCACAGCCTCGCCCTGACCTCCGCCGGACAGCTCGTGGGCGCGGGCAAGGACGGCGACCGGCAGGTCTCGGGCCTGCTGGCCGCGGCCGCCGGGCAGCGCGTCGCGGCCGTCGCCGCGGGCGGCCGGCACAGCCTGGCCGTCGTCGCCGGCGACGGCCCCGCCGGGCGCACGGCGCGCGCGGACTTCCGTACCCGCGAGGGCGGCCCCGAGCGGGCCCTGAGCCTGCGGCTGCGGGACCCGCGGGGCGGTCCGGACGTCGTGCTGACCTCCCATCAGCCCGCCGTGGACTTCGCGGTCCACGAGGGCGAGGACGTGCAGATGGTGGTGCGGCACGGGGAGGAGCTGGTGGGCCGCGGCACGGTGCGCTTCACCTATGACGAGGCCACCCGCACCACCGGCATCGACACGCGGGCCAGCCGGTTCCCCTCGTACCTCACCTGCACCGGTCACGGCGCCAACCGGTTCACGTTCGTCTGGAGCCGCTGAGTCAAGGGCTGCCCGGGCTCACACGCCCGTCAGCACCCGTGAGGCGCCCACCGGCAGGTCCCACAGGTCCTTGCGGGGCCGGCCCGCCGCCTCCCAGGCCGCGCGCACGCGCCGCAGCGGTTCCAGCGGCGGTTCGGCCGACAGCAGGAACGTCGACCAGTGCATCGGGGCCATCACCCGGGCCCCCAGGTCGGTGCAGGCGCGCACGGCCTCCTCCGGGTCGGTGTGCACCGGCCCCAGCATCCAGCGCGGGTCGTACGCCCCGATCGGCAGCAGTGCGACATCGATGTCCGCGTAGGCCTCGCCGATCCGTTCGAACCAGAAGCCGTAGCCCGTGTCGCCCGCGAAGTACACCCGCGGGCCTCCCGGCGCGGTGATCACCCAGCCGCCCCACAGCGACCGGCAGGTGTCGGTCAGCGTCCGCTTGCTCCAGTGGTGGGCCGGTACGAAGTCGAAGCGCACCGGGCCGCGCGGCCCGGGCAGTTCCACCGCCTCCCACCAGTCGAGCTCGGTGACGTGGGCGAAGCGGCGCCGGCGCGCCCAGCGGGCCAGGCCGGCGGGCAGCAGCAGGTGGGTGTCGCGGGGCAGCCGCCGCAGGGTGGGCAGGTCGAGGTGGTCGTAGTGGTTGTGGCTGATGACGACGGCGTCGACGTGCGGCAGGTCCTCCCAGCGCACCCCCACCGGGGTCACGCGCGGCGGCGTCCCCAGGATGCGGCGGGACCAGACCGGGTCGGTCAGCACGGTCAGCCCGCCGATGCGCAGCACCCAGCTGGCGTGCCCCGCCCAGGTCAGGGCGAGGGAGCCGGCGTCCACGGCGGGCAGCGGGCCCGGTTCCAGGGGCAGCAGGGCCAGCTCGTGCAGCGAGGCGGCGCTCGGGCGCAGCCGGCCCTCGCGGGCGAGCCGCGCGAGGGCGCGCACGCCCGGCAGCGGGGCGGTCAGGCGGTCGGCGAACGACCGGGGCCAGGAGCGGATCTCACCGAGAGGACGCGGCTCCGCGAGGGGACGCTCGGTCTGTTCGGTCATCTGGGGCTCCATTCGTGGGGAACCGGAACCTTGGCGCGGGGCTTGCGGCACGCCGGGCGCGCGCCCCGCGCCGTGGCACGCTCACCGGTCGACGGTAGATCAGGTGCGGGCGAGTTCACTGAACGCCGATCCAAAAGCGGACAACGCCTCCGCGACATCCGGCTCGGCCAGCGGGGCGGGGGCCGCCAGGGCGCGCCGGCGCCGCTCGTCGTCGTCGCCGAGCAGCGCCGCGGTGGACAGCCGCACCCGCAGCGCGTCGGGGGCGTCGCCGAAGCGGTGGCCGCCCGGCACCGGCCGCCCGAGCACCTCGCCCAGGTGCGCCTCCAGCTCGACGGAGTCGCTGATGCCGCGGGCGGCCAGGGCGCCGCGCAGTTCGCCGAGGTCGGCGTAGAGGTAGGGGCCGGTCTGCGGCGGCCGGCACAGCACGCCCGCCGCGTCCAGGCGTTCGCGCACCGCGGCGCCCAGTGCCGCGTACAGCCGGGCGGCGGCCGCGGTGCGGGCGCGCACCGGCCCGGGCTCGGTCAGTGCCCACCGCACGGCGGCCGCCAGCGGCGGCGGCAGTTCGGCGCCGATCGCCTGGAGCACCGTGCCGGCCCGGGCCAGCAGGGCCGGGCCGGTGCCGCCGGCGGGGAAGCGGGCCACCGCGGCCGGCCAGGCGGTGGGCAGCAGCGGCCCGGCCAGGCCGGTGAGGACGACGACCCGGTCGGGGTACATCTCGGCGGGCCCGACGTGGACGGTGGCGTGCGCGTCGTGCAGGGCGTCGCGCCAGGTCTCGTCGCTGACGACGGTCAGCTCCTCGGCGGCCGCGGCCTCGCACACCTCGTGCACGATCTCCGGCGGGGCGACGGTGCCGGTGGTCTCGTCGGCGACCGACAGCACCAGGAAGCGCGGCCGCCCGCCCTCGGCGCGGATCCGGCTCACCGTCTCCAGCAGGGCGAAGGGGTCGGGCACCCCGCCGCACTCGGCCGGTACCTGCACGTGGTAGGCCAGCCGCCCGGCCAGCCGGGCGACCGGCGCGTACCAGGCGGCGCAGGGGCGGGTCAGCAGCACCTCGCCGCCCGCCGAGGCCAGCAGGGCCAGCAGCAGCGGCGCGGCGCCCGGGGCGGCGAGCACCTGCCCCGGGCCGGTGGGCAGGCCCCGGCGGGCCCAGTGGCCGCAGGCGGCCTCGCGCAGGCGCGGGCCGCCGCCGACGGGTTCGGGGTCGCCGTGCGCGGCCGCCCCGGCGAGCTGCTCGGCCAGTTCCGGCAGGACGGGCATTCCGCGCTCGGGGGCCGGCAGGCCGGTCAGTGCCGGGAAGCGCTGCTGCATCCGTCCGCACACCTCCGCGCCGCGCCGGGCGCCTCGATGGGTCCTCTGACCCACCTTCGCAGATCACGGCGCGAGGACGGTGGCCGACACGGGCGGCAGGACGACGAGCCCTCCCATCGAGCCGTCCCACGTTTCAAGACTGCCCTCTCGCCATGCGAAAAAGCGGCGTACGGTGAGTGCGGCACCGTGACCGACCCGGGCGACCGAGGGGGCACCATGCACTACATCCACGGCCACCACGAATCCGTCCTGCGCTCCCACAGCCGGCGCACGGCCGCCGACTCCGCGGCCTATCTGCTGCCCGAACTGCGCCCGCACCACCGCGTGCTGGACATCGGCTGCGGGCCCGGCAGCATCACCGCCGATCTCGCCGCGCTCGTCCCGCAGGGCCACGTCACCGGCCTGGACGCCGCGCCGGACATCCTGCCCACCGCCCGTGCGGCCGCCCGCGAACGCGGCCTGGACAACGTGGACTTCACCACCGGCGACGTCCGTGCCCTCGGCTTCCCCGACGGCGCCTTCGACGTCGTCCACGCCCACCAGGTGCTCCAGTACCTCGACGACCCCGTCGGCGCGCTGCGCGAGATGCGCCGGGTGTGCCGCCCCGGCGGTGTCATCGCCGTCCGCGACGTGGTCTACACGGCCATGAGCTGGTACCCGCGGGTGCCCGGCCTGGACGACTGGCAGCGGCTGTACGTGGCGGTCGCCCGGGCCGGCGGCGGGGAGCCGGACGCGGGCAGCCACCTGTACTCCTGGGCCCGGCAGGCCGGCCTGACCGACGTCACGGCCACCGCCGGCGCCTGGTGCTACACCGGCGCGGAGCAACGGCAGTGGTGGAGCGGCCTGTGGGCGGACCGCACCCTCGCCTCCCCCTTCGCCCGCCACGCCGTCGAGGGCGGCTGGGCGGACGAGGCGCGGCTCGCGGCGATCGCCGAGGCGTGGCACGCGTGGGGACGGCACGAGGACGCGTGGTTCGCCGTCCTCAACGGCGAACTGTTGTGCAAGGCCGGCTCATCCGTTCCCCGGTGACCGGGCCCACCACCGCCAACTAGCCTTGTTTTCATGAACATTCTGGGGACCTCGCTACGGGTGTGTGTCGGCGACCTGGAAGCGGCGATCGCGGTGTACGAACGGCTGACCGGCGCCGAGGCCATGCGCTTTCGGCGCGGCGGCGTGTCCGTGGCCGCCGTCGGCTGCTTCTTCCTGATGAGCGGGCCGGAGGCGGAGCTGTCGGTGCTGCGCGCCATCAAGGCGACCATCGCCGTCACCGACGTGGACGAGGCGCTGGCGGACCTGCGGGCCGTGGGGGCGGACATCGTCGCCGGCCCGGTGCGCACCCCCATCGGCCGCAATCTGGTGGCCCGTCACCCCGACGGGTCGGTCTTCGAGTACGTGGACCGCAAGGAGGAGTGATCCCAGGAGTGATTCCTTTCCCGGCCCCGCCCGGCACGGACGGCTCAGGGGCGGGGCCGGGCAGCGGGCGTACCCTCCCCCTCGGCGAGGTCCGCGATCTCCGCCTCCGCCAGGACGGCCCGCGCCCCCTCCTCGTCCCCGCGCGCCTGCAGGATCCGCGCCTCCAGCAGCCGGAAGCGGCCGTGCCGGCGGGCCGCCGGCGGCAGCCCCGCCAGGACGGCGGCCGCCTCGTCCACCTGCTGCGCGGCCAGCAGTGCCGTGATCGCCTCCCGTGCCAGCGCCACCCGCGCCGCCCGCGACGCGCGCCCCTCCCGTGCCGCCGCAACCGCCGCCGCGTACCGCTGCGCGGCCCGCTGCGGGTGGCCGCTCAGCGCGTCCGCGGCGGCCAGGCAGCGCAGGGCCGGCCAGCCGGCGCCCAGCCGCTCGGCCGTCTCCCAGCTGCGGGCCGCCTGCGAGCGGTCGCCCGCGTGCCACTGCGCCACGCCCAGGTGGTACGCCGAGGCCGGCCCCGGTTCCGTGGTCTCCAGCATCTCCCGCCACGGCCGTGACACCAGGGACGGCCCGGGCTCGGGCCCGTCCTGCGGCAGCGTGCCGGTGCGCAGCAGGGCGAGCCAGGGCTGCTGCTCGGCGCCCAGGGTCGTGGCGGGGAAGGGCGTGCCGGGCAGCTCCAGGCGGCCCCGCTCGACCTCCAGTGCGCCCCAGCCCGATCCCGTCGCCAGCGTCTCCTTCGGCTCGTGGTCGGCGTACGGGCGCCAGGCGGTGTACGCGGCGTCCACCGCCGCGCGCGGCAGCGCGGCCTCCAGCCGCCCGGCGGCCTCGGCGCGGGCCGCCGCCCAGTCGGCCCCGTGGACGGCGGCCGGGTCGGCGGTCAGCGGCCCGTACGCCTCCAGCCAGGCGAACTCCCCGCCAGCCTCCAGCGGCACGTGCTCCAGCTGCGTCGGGGCCAGGCCGGCCTGGATCTCGGCGTAGCCGCCCGTGCCCGGCTCGGTGAGCCACTCCTGCCAGCGGCGCCCGGGCTCGTCCGTGCCCCACACGAACAGCTTGCGGCCCCCCAGCAGGCGCGTGGAGGTCTGCACCAGCCCCCGCCCGTCCGTGTCGAGGGCGGCGATCCAGGGACGCTCGTCCGCGGCCAGGTCGTAGAAGTAGTCGCCGTGCCGCGCGCACCGCAGCGGGTACGAGCCGTGCGCGCCGTCCGGCACCGGCACGCGCCGCAGCGCCCGCTCCGGTCCGAAGGACCAGGCGGCGTCGGCGGGCGCCAGGACGCGGGTGCCCGGCCCCTCGGGGACGGCGGTGTTGGACCACCAGTAGACGGGTGCCGTGTGGTGGTGGGGGTTGCGCACGCGCACTCCCACGTACAGGAAGTCCGAGCCCTCCGGCAGCCACAGGTCCACCTGGAAGGGCAGGTCGCGCAGCCGCTCCCACTCCCACAGGCGCAGCATCTCGCCGCCGTCGGGCGCCGGTACGCGGGCGGCGTGCAGCGGCGCCACCGACAGGGTGCCGTGCCCGGTGGCGCCGGTGTTCCACTCGATGCCGCCGGAGAACCAGGCGCCGTTGAGGGCGAACCCGGCCGGCTGGAGGACGGGGTTCGTGTACACCAGCGAACGGCCCGTGGGCTTGTGCACCAAGGAGTGCACCCGCCCGCCGAGACCGGGCAGGACCGTGGCGCGCAGCCGGTCGTTCTCGACCACGATCGCCTCCACGTCGGTGGGCACCCGCTCGCGCGTGTAGCCGTCGCGGCGGCGCACCGGCAGCAGGGAGCGCAGCGGCTCGTAGGCCATCCGCCGGGCCATCTCCGCCGGCAGGTCCGGGGGCAGGCCGCGGCCGCGGCGGTGGACGTCGGCGGGGGCCGCCAGCGGCGGCAGCGGGTCCTCCGGACCCAGCGGTGCCGCGGGCAGGGTCAGGACGGTGCGACGGATGGTCGTTGCCACGGCTCTTTGTCGCTCCTTTCGCCGGCTCACAGCCACACAGGGGTGTCCGCGCCCAGCCGGCCCGGTCGCCGGCACCAGTCACAGGGACTGCCGTCGAAGGCCACCGCGGGCCGCGCGTGCCGCATCCGGCCGAGCGGCCCCTTGCCCTCGGTGAGGTGGGCGCGGGCGTCGTGGTCGCCCTCCGGCTCGCCCTCGTCGGCGACGACGCCGTGGCACAGCCAGGCCGCCGTCTGCGCCAGGGCGAGCCGGGCCAGGCGGGTGCCGCCGGTGGCGTGCTGCTCGGTGACGGCCCGCAGCACGGCCGCCGCAAGCAGGTACCCGGTGCCGTGGTCGAGCGCCTGCGCGGGCAGCGCGCCGGGCGGCGCGTCCGCGTCCGCTCCCGGCGCCGACTCGGTGACCGCGATGCCGCAGGCCGCCTGGACGAGGCTGTCGAAGCCGCGCCGGGCGCCCCAGGGCCCGTACGCGCCCCAGGCGCTGAGCTGCCCCACGACCAGGCCGGGCCGCCGCTCGGCCAGGGCCTCGGGGGACAGCCCGTGGCGGTCCAGGGCGCCCGGCCGGTAGCCGGTGACCACGACGTCGGCCGTGGCGAGGAGGTCCTCGAAGGCGGCCCGGTCGGCGGGCCGCGCCAGGTCCAGGCAGACCGAGCGCTTGCCCAGCCCGGTGTCGTCGTGCAGCTCCTGGCTCTCCGGCAGCCACGGCGCGTCGATGCGCAGCACGTCCGCGCCCAGCAGGGCGAGGGTGCGGGTGGCGACGGGGCCGGCCAGGACGCGGGTCAGGTCCAGCACGCGCAGCCCCGCGGCGGGCAGGCCGTCCGGCGCCGCGAGCGGCCGGCGCAGCGGCCCGTCGGCGAACCGCTCCACGGCGAGCAGCGGCCGGCGGGCCACCTCGGCACCCTGCGGGTGCGCGGCCCACTGCGCGGGGGTGCGCACGGCCACGGCCAGCCCGCCCGCGGCGTCGATCAGCTCCTCCGCGTCCTGCGCCGTGCGGCCGGCCAGTTCGGCGGCGACGCGCTCGGCCGCGGCGGCATCGCCCGCGGGCCCCGGGTCGGGCACGCCGAGCGCGGCCAGGAGGCGCTCGCGGTGGTGGGCGTAGTTGCCGTGGGTGCGCAGCCAGCCGTCGGCGGTGCGCCAGAACCGCGACAGCGGGGCGAAGTTCGTGGGGGCCCGGCCCTCGACGCGGACCAGGCGCTCGCTGGTGAAGGCGGCCGCCACGGCGCCGTCGTCCACGCGCACCGCGGGCAGGGCGCCCCCGCCGCGCCGCGCGGCCTGCAGCTCGGCCGCGGCCAGTGCGGCGCAGGTCACGGTCGCCCGGGCCAGCTCGCGCGCGGGCAGCCGGGCCGGGAGGACCCCCTCGGCGCCCCCGTACTCGACGGCGGCCATCAGCGCGGGATCACCCCCGAGCAACTGCCAGGCGTGGGCGGCGGTTTCGGACGACCTCTTGATCATCCCCCGAGTGTGGCACTGAGTGCCACCTGCTGGGAAGAGGGCGTCAGGGACAGCATGGGGCCGGCGACCACGGCCCGCAAGACGCCCGGCGGCGCCGTGGCCAGCCCGTCGGCCAGCCGTTCCTCGTGCAGGAGTACGGCGGTGATCTGGTCGCTGTAGCGCTCCACCGACTCCCGCTTGAAGCCCAGCAGCGGCCAGCCCCAGACCGCCGCCAGGAACACGCCCTCGCGCACCACGTACGGATCGCCCGGGTGCGTGCACTCCACCAGCGGCTCGACCACCGAGCGGTTGGTGGCGCAGCCCCCGACGAGGTCGACGACGACGGTGCCGGGCCGCAGCACGCCGCCCAGGTCGGCCTCGGTGATCACATAGCCGGTCCGCCCCCGGTCGGCGGGCTCGGCCCCGTTGATCACCAGGTCGCTGGCGTGCAGGTGGTGGCAGACGTCCGGTCTCGTGGTGGTCCGCTTGGTGAGGATCTCGACATGGGCCACGCCGTGCCGGGCGCACTCGTCCAGGGCGCCGAAGGCGACGTTGCCGTAGCCGAGGACGGCGGTGTGGATGCGGGCCGGGGTGCCGAGGGCCGGGTTCTGCCGCAGCGCGAGGGCGATCCCGAAGCGGGCGCCCGCCCGCCCCGTCTCGTGCAGGCACTCGATCCTGCGCCTGCCGTACGCCTGCAGCCGGTGGCGCGCACGCTCGCGGTCGACCTCCTCCGCCGGCAACTGCGCGGCCATGTCGTCGAGTTCGGCGAATCCCACGGTGGCCGTGTCCGGTCCGGGCGGCGGGGGAGCCTGCAGGATCCGCAGGGACCGCGGCCGCGTCCGGGCGGCGTACTGCAGGGCGCCGAAGGCGCGCAGGGAGTGCCCGGTGAAGGCGACCGAGAGCCGGGAGGGGTCGGCGACGGGCAGCCGCGCGAACCACCGGCGCGCGGCCAGGCGGCTGCGCAGGAATTCGTCGGAGACGAACTCCGGGCACTCCCGCACGAGTTCCATCGCGATGAGGTTCACGCCGCGTTCCCCGGCGATCGCCGCGCGCTGCGGAAGGGAGCGCACGTGGGCCATGCACAACAGGCTCGAACCGGGGTCCATGCGCGCGAGGTCGTGGTGCGCGGGCCCCTTGAGTTTGACGACGAGGTCCTTTCCCGGATACAGCGCGTCCCGGGATTCGATGCGCGCGCCCACCGCGGCGTAGGCGGCGTCCGGATATCCGGTGCCGGCGCCCGCGCCGCGCTCCACGCTCACCCGGCACCCGTGCGCGACCAGCGCCGCGACGCCGCCGGGGGTGAGCGCGACCCTGTCCTCCGAACCGTCGGGGTTCTCCGGCGATTCGTGTTCCGCCGCGATTCCTATGGACCGGAACGGCCGGCGCATCCGCGCCGGGTCGAAGCCTGCTCTCATCTCCGGGAACCTTCCGTGCGGCAGGCGCGCGACCTGCGATCAGCGGACGACCGGAGGCGGCCGATAATTCATCATGGCAGCATTGGTGACATTGCGCTTATCGGTGCGGAATTGCCGGGAAATACCCCGTCGCGGGGCTTTGTCGGCGAGCAGGAGGAAGCCGTGGACGTTGACGCCGTGGACTTTCCCGTCCGGGCGCTGCTGATCGACATCAACGGCACGGTCTTCGACCACGGGATCGCCGTGGAGGGTGCCCCCGAGGCCGTCGACCGATTGCGCGACGAGGGATATACGCTGCGTTTCCTGACCAATACGGAATCCAAAACGGTCGAGGACACCCTGGAGAGCCTTTCCCGCTGCGGCCTGCACGTCGAGCCCGCGGAGCTCTTCACACCCGTGGTGGCCGCCCGTACGCTCCTGGCCGACCACCCCGGCCCCCGGGTGCTCGCCTTGATGTCGGCGGAGCTGAGCGCCACCTTCGCCCCGCTCGACACCGGCACCGGCGGGCACACGCACGTCGTCGTCGGCGACTGCCAGCACGTGCTCGACTACCCGCTGCTGAACCGCGCCTTCCGGGCGGTCAGGGCCGGGGCGCAGCTCATCGCGCTCCAGCGCGGAGCGCTCTACCGGACCCCCGACGGCCAGGAGTTCCTCGACACCGGGGCGATCGTGGCCGCCCTGGAGTACGGCACCGGCCGCACCGCCCGGCTGCTGGGCAAGCCGTCGGGCGAGTACTTCGGGCTGGCCGCCGCCTCCACGGGCTTCGACCCCCGGCACACGGCCGTGATCGGCGACGACGCCACGACCGACGCCGCCGGCGGCCGGGCCATCGGGGCCACCACGATCCAGGTCCGCACCGGGAAGTACGCCGGACAGGCCGCCGAGGGGACGGCCGGGCGGGCGGCGCACACCGTCGACTCCATCGCCGACGTCCCGGCGCTGCTGCACGCCCTGCACCGGGACGGTTTCACCCGTTCGGGTGCTCTCCGGCAGGCGCCGGGCGGCGTGCCGCCGGAGGTCTAGGCTGAGGGGTGCAGGCAGCGATCATGTGGCGCGAGGCTGGTCGGTCCCGTTGAGCGAATGCGAAGACCTTCCCGAGGAGGAGTCCGAGGGCAGGACGTGCCAGTGGTGTCACGGCGCCGGCTACGTGAGCCGGGCCCTGGCGCGCACCCCGGGCCCCGACCCCTTCGCCGGCCCCGCCGAGACCGTGCACCGCGCGGGGCAGTGCCGGCACTGCCGGGGGTCCGGCACGTACGACTCCGCCCTCGACCCGACCCTCGACCGGGAAAGCGGCCGGGACGATTCCGCTTGATCGTCGCGAGGTGGACGAATCACGGTCCCGGGGCCTTCTTTCCGCACCTTTTCCGGCCACGTGGCGCTAATCACGGGACAAAAATCATTGATTTTGCGCCGCCCCCTGTGCCATTCACTATGTGGACTCGCACCCACATGTGCGACGCACGAGACCGGCGACCTGCCCGCAGGACGAGAGGCGCACCACCCCATGCACGACACCGACGGCCGTTCCGGCCGCCGTTTCGGACTTCCCACGGCCACCGCGCTGGTCATGGGCAACATCATCGGCGGCGGCATCTTCCTGCTGCCCGCCTCCGTCGCGCCCTTCGGCACGGTGAGCCTGCTGGCCTTCGGCGTGCTCACCATCGGCGCGATCGCCCTCGCCCTCGTCTTCGGGCGCCTGGCCGAGCGCCATCCGCACACCGGCGGCCCGTACGTCTACGCCCGCGAGGCGTTCGGCGACTTCGCCGGCTTCCTGTCGGCGTGGTCGTACTGGACGATGACGTGGGTGTCCAACGCCGCCCTCGCCGTCGCCGGCGTCGGCTACTTCCACGTGCTCACCGGCAGCAACCCGTCCAAGGGCACCGACCTCGTCGTGGCCCTGCTCATGCTGTGGCTGCCGGCGCTGGCGAACCTGGCCGGCACGCGCTGGGTGGGTGCGGTGCAGATGATCTCCACGGTGCTGAAGTTCGTGCCCCTGCTGTTCGTCGCCGTCATCGGCATCTTCTTCTTCGACCCGTCCAACCTGGGCTCCTTCACCGAGGGCGGCCACAGCTGGACCGGCGGCCTGTCGGCCTCCGCGGCCATCCTGCTCTACAGCTACGTGGGCGTGGAGTCGGCGGCCATGAGCGCCGGCGAGGTCCGCGACCCGGAGCGCAACGTCGGCCGGGCCAGCGTGCTCGGCACCATCGGCGCCGCCCTGGTCTACCTGCTGGGCACGCTGGCCGTCTTCGGCACGGTCGCCCACGACAAGCTGGTGAAGTCCACGGCGCCCTTCTCCGACGCCGTCGACGCGATGTTCGGCGGCCACTGGGGCGGCACCCTGATCGCCTTCGCGGCCGTGATCTCGATCGTGGGCGCCCTCAACGGCTGGACCCTCATGAGTGCCCAGTCGCCCTACGCGGCGGCCAAGGACGGGTTGTTCCCGGCGTCCTTCGCCAAGAAGAAGCGCGGCGTGCCCACGGTGGGCGTGCTCGCCGCGGCGGTGCTGGCCACGCTGCTGACCCTGATCAACTACACCACCGGGGTGGGTGGCGTCTTCGAGATCCTCGTGCTCGTCACGACCTTCTCGGCCACCGTCCCCTACCTGCTGTCCACCGCCGCGCAGGTGTACTTCCTGCTCACCGGCGCCCGCGACAAGGTCCAGGCGGGCCGGATGGCCCGCGACATGGTCCTCGCGCTCGGCGGCTTCGGCTTCTCCTTCTGGCTGGTGGCCGGCGCCGGCTACGCGGCGGTCTACCAGGGCACGCTGTTCCTCTTCGCCGGCATCCTCGTCTACGTGTGGCTGGCGGCCCGCCGCAAGGCGGCCACGGCGGGGGAGCAGGCCGCGGCGCAGCCCGCCGCCGGGCCCGCCGAGGTGCCCGCCGCTGAGCGTATGGCCGCGGCCGCGGAGCCCGTCAGGCCGTGACGCCGCCGTCCAGGACGAGGTCGGTGCCGACCGTGTAGCCGGCCTCGTCCGAGGCAAGGTGGAGCACCGCGGCGGCGACCTCCTCCGGTGTGCCGGCGCGGCCGGCCGGCACCGCGTCGCGCATGCGCTCGGCCTTCTCCCCGGCCGATTCACCGGGCCGGGTGGACATGGGGGTCTCGATCGGGCCCGGGCTGACGGCGTTGATCCGCACGCCGTCGCCGATGTGGTCGCGTGCGGCGCTGCGGGTGAGCGCGGAGACGGCGGCCTTGCTGGTGGCGTACGCCGCCAGGCCGGGCACGCGCAGGTGGGCGCCGAGGTTGGACGAGATGTTCACCACCGCCCCGCCGCCGTGCTCCCGCATGTATCCGATCTCGTGCTTCATCGACAGCCACAGGCCCGTGAGGTTGGTGGCCAGCGCGGCCCGCCAGTCCTCCTCGTCGATGTCGGCGGTCTTGGCGAGCGGGGGCAGCATGCCGACGTTGTTCACGGCGACGTCCAGGCTCCCGTACCGCTCGACCGTCCGCTCCACCAGGGCCCGGACGTCCTCGGAGCGGGTCACGTCGGCGGTCACGGCACTCGCCTCCCCGCCTTCGGCGCGGATGGCGGCGACCGTCTCGTGCAGGGGCTCGGCCCGGCGGCCCGCGACCACCACCCGGGCGCCCTCGCGGGCGAAGGCCACGGCGATCGCCCGGCCGATGCCGGTGCCGCCGCCGGTGACCAGGACGGTGCTGCCGGTGAAACGTGCGGTCATGTCGGTACTCCCAGATTTCTGGAACGATCGGTCTTGAAAAAGGGTGTGCGGCGGCCCGGCGTCGCGTCCGAGCGGTTTCGCGTCAGCGCAGCAGGGCGAGGATCTGCTCCGCCGCGTCGTGCAGCAGGCCGGGCCGGGAGCCGGTCTTGCCGGTCACCCGCAGGCCCTGGAGGAAGACCAGCAGCATCCGGGCGAGGGCTGCGGGATCGCTGTCCTGCGCGAGTTCGCCCTGCGTACGGGCCCGGGTCAGCGCGGAGGTCAGCAGGCCCTCCATGGCGTCCCAGCTCGCCTCGACCAGGCGGGCCGCCGCCGGGTCGTGCGGGCCGAGCTCGGCGGCCGTGTTCGTCACGAAGCAGCCCCGCCGCCCGCTGTCGCAGGCGGCCTCGGCGGTGAAACGGCGGACCAGGGCCCGTACGGCGGGCAGCGCGGGGCCGGGCTGCGAGAGCTCCTCGGTCAGCCTGGGGTTCTGCTGCTCGCCGTAGCGCTCGAGCGCCTTGAGGTAGAGCGCGTGCTTGCTGCCGAACGTCGCATACAGGCTCGCCCGCGCGATGCCCAGGTGCTGCACCAGGTCGGCCATCGACGTCGCCTCGTAGCCCCGCTGCCAGAACAGCTCCAGGGCCGACTGCAGGGCGGCGTCCGGGTCGAACTCCTTGGTCCTTGCCATACCGGGATGCTAGGCGTTTCGAGAACGATCGGTCAAGAATTAACGGCTGGTCAAGAAACGGCAACCCGCTGCGCAACGGGTTGTCAGTGAAATATCACATTACTATGTTACGCCGCACACCCAGCCGTACCTGACGCCACATCAACCCCACCGAGGAGTACAGGTGTCTGCGTTACGCACTGCGCGCAAGGGGCTGCTCGCCGCCGTCACGGCGGCCTGCCTCGCCCTGCCGGCGGCCCAGGCCGGCCACGCCGCCCCGGCGGCGCCCGCCGCCCGCACCGCACCGGCCCCGGCCGCCCCGTCCGTCCACGACCCCCGCGACGGCGTCGACCGGCTCGCCGCGCCGCCCAAGGAGGACTCCAGACCCCCCGTGCCCGGCGGCGGCAGAATCACCCCCGGCCACCTGCCCGGCGACACCGCCCCCGGCACCCCCGGCCGGCCGCACGGCACCGCCCTGGCCGGCAGCGTCCCCTGCACGCTCGACGGCCTCACCGGCCTGACCCCGAACCAGCTGGCGGACTTCCTCACCGACCCCGCCGTCACCGCCGACGGCTGCCTGCGCGGCCTGATCTGGACCTGGGACGCCCGGCTCGCACCGGTCATGTCCAGGCCCCACGTCCAGGCCGTCGCCGCCCGCATCACCGCGCTCGCCCCCCGCCACGACGGCACCGACAACGGCCACCTGGTGGAGCTGTTCACCTACCTCCACGCCGCCGTCTACCACGACTTCTCCCGCACCGAGATCGACCTGACCGATCCCGCGACGGTCGAGGCCATGCGCGCGGCCGTCGCCGCCCTCGCCGACGCGCCCCACGCCTTCGACCCCACCCGCCCCAACGCCGACGCCCTGCGCGAGGCCCTGTACACCGCCGGCTCCGGCGGACTGCGCCAGCACCAGCTCGCCCTGGTGCGCAAGGTGCTGGGCACGCTCGCACCCGGCGCCGCCACGGCCACCGACCCCGCCTGGGGCAACGCCGCCCTGGCCGCCCTCACCGTCAACTACCTCGGCATCTACCCCGGCAACGACGACACCGCCTTCCGGCAGGCCGTCGCCGCCGACGCCGGCTACCGGGCCGCCTTCCGCGCCTTCGCCGGCTACCGCCACCTGAAGGACACCCCCAACGCCTGGGCCGCGCGCGACGCCGTGGGCGAGTACGGGCGCTTCGGCCAGATCGACGCCCTGCACACCGCGATCGTCGCCGAGCTCGGCGGCAGCCTGCTCGGCACCACCGGCACCACCTTCGGCGAGCTCAGCGCCCCCTGGCTGAGCGTCGCCTCGTGGCTGAACTTCTACCAGGCCTGCGCCCCGTACAACGTCTGCAAGCCGCAGATCGAGACCCGGCTCTTCCCGCGCACCTACACCTACGACAAGGGAGGCATCGAGGTGCGCACCGCCCTCGACGCCGCCACCGTCGACCAGCTCTACTACGCGAGCAAGCAGGTCAAGACCCAGTTCTTCCGGGTCCTGGGCACCGACCGGCCGCTGGCCGGCGACCCCAACAGCACCCTGCACATCCACCTGTACGCCTCGCGCGCCGACTACGAGGTCTTCCACCCGTTCCTGACCGGCATGGGCACCAACAACGGCGGCGTCTACGTCGAACAGGGCGCCACCTTCTACACCTACCAGCGCCGCGTACCGCAGGACTCCCGGCTCACCCTCGAAGAGCTCTTCCGCCACGAGTACACCCACTACCTCAACGGCCGCTGGGCCGTGCCCGGCTTCTTCGGCCAGGGCCCCTGGTACACCGGTGACCTGACCACCGCCATGGACGAGGGCACCGCCGAGTTCTTCGACGGCTCCACCCGCGACGAGGGCATCAAGGTCCGCAAGTCCCTCGTCCAGGGCATCATCAACGACACCGCCGGCGGCAAGCCGCGCATGACCGTCGACAAGCTGCTGCACGCCACCTACGACGGCGACGGCTTCCGCTTCTACGACTACGCCGGCACCTTCTTCGAGTTCCTCTGGCGCGAACACCCCTCGCTGCTGCGCGAGATGTACGGCTACGAGCGCGCCGACGACCCCAAGGGCTTCGACGCCTGGCGCACCCGCACCGGCCGGGACGCCTCCCTGCAGAAGGGCTACGACGCCTTCCTCGACGAGCAGATCCGCCACGTCGCCGACCTGTACGTCCCCGTCACCACCCACGAGCCCGTCGGTCAGCTCACCTACGCCGACCCGGCAGGCGTGCGCTCGGCCTTCGCCGCCGCCACCTCCGTGACCCCCTCCGCCTGCACCTCCAACGGTGACACCGGCCACCCCCGCTTCACCTGCACCGGCCGCATCACCGCCAACCTCAGCGACGCCACCAGTCCCGACCACGTCTTCGAGGACATGTCCGACGCCGTCGACTACTTCATCCTCGACCGCACGGCGCCCGCCGCCGACAACTTCGCCGACATGAACTGCGCCTTCGGCGCCGTCGGCATCTGGTCCGACGGCAAGGCCGGCACCGCCGACTTCACCTGCGAAGGCCCGCTGCGCACCGCCCACTGACCCGCACCCGGGGCACACCGGCCCGCGGACGCGTCGCGCGTCCGCGGGCCGGTGGTGGTGCGCCCCTTACGGGGCGCCGCCGCCGGACAGGCCTTCTCAGCCCAGGTCGAAGACGTTGGCCAGCCCGAGCCGGTGGCGGAACTCGTCCTGCCGCTTGAGCCCTTCGAACTCCGGTGCCTGGTACGGCGGGATCACCTCGCACCGCGCCGCGCCCGACCCCTCCTCGTCCAGCAGTGCGTTGACCGCCGCCCGGGCCGCGGCGTTGGCGCCCTCCATGGTGGCCAGGTCGATGTCGACGGCGACGTAGTCGCCCGCCAGGAAGAGGTTGGGGATCGCGGTGCGGGCCGCGGGACGGTCGTACCAGGTGCCCGTCGGGTGGATCAGCAACTGCTCGTCATTGCTCGCGCGGGTGCCGTCGAGCTCGACCGCCGGGTCCAGGAACCAGGAGTGCAGCTTCGCGTCGCTGAGCACCGTACGGCCGGTGTCGTTCAGCCCCGCCTTCATCTGCGCCCACACCTCGCGGGCGACCTCCTCGCGGGTGCACTGCCTGGCCGTCCTGCCGTACAGGATGCCGGGCCGGTCCCATTCGGAGACGTCCACCGAGAGGCAGTCGGCCACGGTGCCGTCCCCGTAGTCGCGGCGGAAGTCGCGCCCGGACCAGTACTGGGCCTGGCTGACGGCCGTGATCGACCACGGCGAGTCGATGTGGTTGATGTGACCGTGGACGACCGGCGTCGGCTCGGTCAGGTAGAACTGGATCCCCGTCATCCAGTCCGTCTGCAGCCTGTCGCAGCGGGCCAGGGCCGGGTCGGCGGCCCGCACCTGCGCGTTCCAGGTCCTGCGGGCGTGTTCGACGGGCATGGCCGAGACGAAGTGGTCCGCCGTGACCACCTGGCGCGCCCCGGTCGCGTCCTCCAGCACGGCCTCGGTGATCCGGCCGCCGGCCGGGCGCAGCTCGCGTACGGCCCAGCCGGTGCGGAACTCCACGCCGAGCGCGCGCAGATGGGTCACCCACGGGTCGATCCACGCCTCGTTGGTCGGCGCGTTCAGCACCCGGTCCGGCTCGCCGTCCGCGCCGCGGCCCAGGGCGTTGTAGAGGAACGCCTCCACGCAGGTGGAGACGGTCTTCGTGCTGGCCACCTCGGCCTTGGTCGCGACGATGTTGCGCGTGATGCCGATGGCCAGCAGCTGCCGGTAGTTCGCCGACATCCGGCCGGCCCTGGTGAAGTCGAACCAGGGCACGCGCTCCCACTCCTGCGTCCGCCGGCGCTCGCTGCTGGTGAACCAGACGAGCAATCGCCCCGCGAAGTAGGCGATCTCATGAGGCGGCAGCCCCGCGAAGGTCTCCAGCAGCGCCGTCAGCATGCGCAGGAATGCGTCCGGCGTCAGGACGGGCGGCGGTTTGCCGATGCTGCGGAACGGCAGGCGGATGTCCTCGTGGCCGATGCGGGCGAGCATCACCTCGGTGGACGGGACGAGGTTGTCGTGGCAGCCGTTGTCGTTGCCCGGGAACGGGATGCGGCGCAGGGTGTCGGGCAGGTTGCGGTAGAAGCCCGGTATGAAGCGGAAGCCGTGCTCGCCGGGCAGCGGCTTGCGGCCGCCGCGGGCGCTGCCGGGCACGTCCATGCTGCGGGCCTTGCCGCCGAGCGCCGCCTTGCGCTCGTAGACCGTCACCGCGAAGCCGCGCTCGGCCAGTTCGTGGGCGGCCGTCAGGCCCGCCACCCCGCCGCCGAGCACGGCGACGCTGCGCCGGGCGGTCCGCCGCAGCCCGGCGGCCGCCGGGCGGGGCGCGGCC
>NZ_BAAASL010000030.1:0-58951 GCF_039532865.1 Streptomyces luteosporeus | reverse complement strand
AAGGCGTACCACGTCGACGGCACGTCCTGGGACATCTACGACCCGGTCGCCAACATCGTCGCGTCCTGCAACTACGCCGCCGACAAGTACGGCTCCATGGACAACGTCAACTCCGCCTACTGATCAACCCCACCCAGGGGAAGACCGCAGGCACAGGCACAGGCCGTGGGCAGCATCCGCATCCGGATGCCGCCCACGGCCTTGCGCATGTCCCGAAAGGCTGAATCCCGCCCGCTGCGCACTGCCGCGCCCGCTCCTTCTGCTTGAGTCGTCCGCCGGAGATCACACAGGCCCGGAGAGGACGACGACGCACCCATGAGCATCAGGACCACCGTCACCACGGCAGCGACCGCGACCGCACTGGCCACCGCTCTGGGCATGGGCCCGGTGCACGCCGCTCCCGGCGGCGGGGGCTGGCACCAGGAGGGCCTCTCCCTCAATGCCGCCGACAACAAGAAGGTCGACGCGTACTGGGCCCACGCACGCAAGGCCGAGCGGTCGATCAGCCCGCAGGTACGGGCCGCGGCCCGGCTCAGCCACGCCGAGGTGATCGGCTTCGATCACCGTCTGAAGTCGCCCGACTCCCTCAAGCGCAAGGTGGCCACCGCCTTGAAGGAGTCGCGGGGCCACAACGTGAACGAGGTCCTCACCACCGTCAACGACTCCGTCCGCTACACCCTGCAGTGGCCCGACCGCAGGTACACCGCGGGGGTGCGGACCGCCTCCGCCACCCTGGTCGCCTGGGGCAACGGCAGCGTCAAGTGGTCGAACACCTGGAAGCGCAAGGACGGCTACAAGGCGATCAACAGCGCATGGCGGGCACCGCGCTCCGGCCAGCGCTTCGAGGTGCAGTTCCACACCCCGGCGAGCAAGCACGCCCAGGAGGTCACCCACAAGCTGTACGAGGAGCAGCGCCTGCCCTCCACGTCGCCGCAGCGCAAGCGCGAGCTCCAGGAGCAGCAGAACGCCGCCTTCGCGGCCGTCCCGGTGCCCGAGGGCGCCGAGCACCTGACGGCACCGGACGCACGCCGGCCGGTCCCGGCCGGCAGGCACTGACGCAACCGGCGCATTCCGCGCAATCGGGATAAATTGGTCGGAAGTGCATGGGAGAGGAGGGACGGCATGTCCTCGAAACGGCGTCGCAAGAAGAAGAAGTCCCGCATGAAGGGTGCCAACCACGGCAAGCGGCCCCAGTCCTGAACACCACCGGCGAGGGGACCGACCAGGACCCGCACGACGACGTCGTGACGCTGCTCGAGGAGCAGCACGCACGCATCCGCCGGCTCTTCCGGCAGGTGCGCGCGGCGAGCGGCGACGAACGCCGCGAGACGTTCAGGGAACTGGTACGGCTGCTGGCCGTGCACGAGACCGCCGAGGAGGAGGTCGTGCACCCCTCCGCCCGGCAGGCCCTCGGTGGGGCCGGGGACCACGTGGTCGACGCCCGGCTGAAGGAGGAGCGCAGGGCCAAGGAGGCCCTCGGCCGTCTGGAGGACATGGACACCGAGGACCCCCGGTTCACTCCTGCGCTCATCTCCCTGCAGGAGTCGGTGCTCACCCACGCCGAGATGGAGGAGCGCATGGAGTTCGGGCACCTGCGTGCGAACCTCTCCCCGGCCCGGCTGGCGGCCATGGCCACAGCGGTCAGAGCGGCCGAAGCGATGGCCCCGACCCACCCGCACCCCGGCGTGGAGTCCCGGGCCAGGAACGTGATGCTCGGCCCCGTGGCCGCGGTGATGGACCGTACGCGTGACATCGTCCGCAAGGCCATGGGCGGCGGCAAGGACGGGTGACCACCGGGGCGCCATGGCAAAGCAGGTAAAGCAGGCAAAGCAGCGGCTGCGTTTCGACGGCTGGATCGCGGGAGCCGGCACCTGCACCGGCACCCGCATCGTGCTGGGGCACTGGCCCCGCTCTCCCTTCGGCGCGTTCAGCGACGTCATGGTCGAACACGCCGACGGCACCCGGCTGCTGCTCGCCCCCACCGACCGCACGGCCGACTTCATCGCCTCCACCTACGCCTTCGACCGGGTACGCATCGAGCCGGTCACCGTCCAGCGGGCCGGGAACGACTGGTCGGTGATCAGCGACTCGCTCAGCTGGCACTTCACCACCGGCCCCCTCGGCCTGCCCGGACGCCTCCTGCGCCTGGTACCACCCGCACTGGCCGCTCGCCCGGCGTGGATCCGCTGTGCCGACCCGCCGGCCCGGATGCTGGGGCTGCGGACGTGCGGAAGCGGGCGCGCCGACCGCCGGGAGTTCTACGGCATCCACGAACTGCGGCCCCTCGCCACGGCGACAGGGCAGTGGGAAGGTACGAGCCTGGGCGGGCTCGCCCGGGTCGAGCCGCCCGTTCGCTTCGGCTTCGCTTCCGTCCCGCGCCGGCCCGCCCTCATCCGCGTCACCACGACGGTCGACCTCCCGGCCGGACGACCGACCGGAAAGGCCGCCGCCTGACGCCACGGCCCGTAGGGGCCGGATCAGGGTTGCCTCCGGGGACGTCCCGGGGGCCGAGCGGCACCCGCCGTCCCTACGCTCGTTCCTGTGACCACAGACTTCCGCAAAGCCACCCCCTGGAGCGAACAGCGCGCCTCCCATGCCGACCGCGAGCGGGCCGTGCGCTGCCTGCAGCAGGCGACGGTCGAGGGCCGCCTCGACTTCCACGAGCTCGACGAACGGCTGGAGCAGGCGCTGGGCGCCCGGACCCACGGCGAACTGGCCGTGCTGACGGCCGACCTGCAGGCAACGGAAGGGGAGGGCCGGGACGCCGAGCCCGACCGCCCCCCGGTCCTCAGGGGCGGCCTGCACGGTGCCGTCCGCAAGGGCCGCTGGAAGGTCCCACCGCGCCTGACCGCCTACGGCGGCATGGGCGGCGTCGTCCTCGACTTCACGCAGGCCGACTGCCGGCTGCGCACCGTCGACATCGAGGCCCACGGCCAGATGGCGGGCGTCACGATCGTCGTGCCCGACGACTGGTCCGTCGACACCGACCGGATCGAACCCGGCCTCGGCGGCATCACGGACAGGACCACCCCCGACCACGCCGCGGATGCCCCCCACGTCCGCCTCACCGGCAACGGCGGCATGGCGGGCATCGTCGTCCGCCACCCGAAGCCCCGCGAGCGCCGCCGGCTGGAACGCGAGCGCAAGGCCCTCGCCTCCGGGTGACGCCACTTGAGCCCTGCCGCACTACCATGGGGCGCATGCTATGACCTCGTCAGCGGGCGCCCCCGTACTCCTTCGCACCCCCGTCCTCACCACCGGCCTCGCGAAGGAGAACCCACCCATGCCCGCCACACCGGCCCTCCGCGTCCCCGACGCCTTCGCCGTCTCGTACGGGGCCACCGGCCCCCAGGCGCGCGCCTGGCTCACCGGGCTGCCCCGCCTCGGCGAGGAGTTCCTCGCCCGATGGGACCTGCGCCCGGACGGCCCGCCCACCCACGGCATGGCCTCGCTCGTCCTGCCCGTCCTGCGCGCCGACGGCACCCCGGCCGTCCTGAAGTTCCAGCAGCCCCGCGAGGAGACCGCCGGCGTCGCGGCCGGCCTGCGGGCCTGGAACGGCGACGGCGCCGTCCGCCTGCTCGGCCACGACGAGGACAGCGGCACCCAGCTGCTCGAACGCCTCGACGCCTCCCGCACCCTCGCCTCCCTGACCGACAGCCGCGCCGCGCTGCAGACGCTGGCCGAGCTGATGGCCCGTCTGACAGCCGTGCCCGCCCCGCAAGGCCTGCGCCGGCTGGCCGACATCGCCGCCGCCATGCTCGACCAGGTGCCCCGGGCCGTACGCGCGCTGCACGACCCCGCCGAGCGGCAGCTGGTCCGCTCCTGGGCCCGCGCCGTGGCGGAGCTCGCCGGAGAGGCCGGCGACCGCCTGCTGCACTGGGACCTGCACGACGGCAACGTCCTCGCCGGCGACCGCCACCCCTGGCTGGCCATCGACCCCGAACCCCTCGTGGGCGACCCGGCGTTCGAGCTGTGGCCCGCCCTGGACGCCCGCCTGCACGAGGCGATCGCCTCCGCCGACCCCGAACGGGCCGTGCTCCGCGGCTTCGACCACCTCACCGCCGTCCTCGCCCTCGACCGGCGGCGCGCCGCCGGCTGGACCCTCGGACGGATCCTGCAGAACACCCTGTGGGAGATCGAGGACGGCAGCACCGCCCTGGACCCCGCCCAGCTCGTCATCGCCCGGGCGGTGCAGCGCCGGGCCCGCTAGGACGGCCCGGCGGGCAGCGCCCCTTCGGGGCGCTGCGTTTCCGCCTGCTTCCTCCTGCGAAGGATCGAAAGGTGACCCGGCGAAGGGGGAGAACGTGACAGTGATCGTGGGGCTCGTGCACAACGACCGCGTCCATCTGGGCGGGGACTCGGCCGGCGTGGCCGGCCTCAGGATCACCGTCCGCCGGGACCCGAAGCTCTTCCGCAACGGGCCCTACGCCCTGGGCTTCACCACCAGTTTCCGCATGGGGCAACTCCTGCACCACGCCTTCAAGGCGCCCAAGCCCAAGGGCGATCTGGACGGGTTCATGGCCACCGTCTTCGTCGACAAACTGCGCACCTGCCTGAAGAACGGCGGCTGGGCGCGCAAGGACTCCGAACAGGAGCAGGCCGGAACGTTCCTGGTGGGGATACACGGCCGCCTCTTCGTCGTCTACGACGACTACCAGATAGCCGAACCGGCGGACGGATACGCGGCCGTCGGCTGCGGAAGCGAGATCGCACTCGGCGCACTCCACGCCACGTCCGCACTCGACGTCAAGCCCCGCAAACGCCTGACCCTGGCCCTGCTGGCGGCCGCCCACCACAGCGCCGGAGTCTGCGCACCCTTCACCTACGTCACCGCGGCGAAACCCCCTGCCGGCCGCGGCCCGGAACGGGACGCGGGACGGACCTGACAGGCGGCCGCCCCATTCGATCCGTGGCGTGCACGTACGGCACCGCAGGATCAATTGCGCGCACGTCATAGCCGGTGCGGCACCCGGGCGTCCCGAAAGGACGGCCCAGCCGTCCGGCCGGCCCGTCACGTGCCCTCCGGCAGCCTCCGCAGGTTCTCCCGGCCGACCGTGACGTAGAGCCCGGTCGCGGTGACCACCCGGCAGTGGTCGCCCTCCTCGCGGAGGAGGAGCACCGGGGTGCCGGCCGGCAGCATTCCGTCGGGCTCGGGAGCCCGCTCGGACCGCTCGAACCAGTACGGGTGCACCTCCTCGAGGACATGGCTGAACCGGTTGGGCGCCGGCCGGACGACGTTGTCGCGCGGAATGACCGCTTCGGCCCCGAGCACGGTGGCGTCGGGCCTCAGGACGGCGTGTTTCTCCTCTCCCCGCGCGTCCTCGCGCCCGTCCCGGGCCCGCTGCTCCCGCTCACCGTTCATGAGGTTGCGTCCTCACGCCGCCGCCAGCAGGCTGTCCTCGGGCAGGACGACCGGAATGGTGCGCTGCACCGTGCCGGCGCCGACGGGTGCCGCGTGGGTGCGCAGCTCGCCCCGTTCGGCCATCTCCAGATGGTTGGGCAGCATGTAGGCGTCGGCGGCCTCGATGTCGACGACGTAGCCGATGTCGCCCAGGCTGGCCACCGTCAGGCGGCTCAGCGGGTTCGGGGGATCGGCGACGAAGCCGGTCATCAGCTCATTGGCGAACACCGTCTCGCGCCAGTGCCCGTCGCGCGTCCCCGCTCCGCCCTGGTTCTCCACCGGTACGGGCCGGGGCTGCCCCGCGCCGACCAGCTTGCCGTACTCCTCCATGGCTCTCTGGCCGCGGAAGACGGGGTTGTCGGTGCCGGCCCCGTGGAGCACTCCCTTCTCCGTCCAGGGGCGGGTGCCGATGCCGCAGACGTGCCCCATCTCATGGGTGATCACGTCCACCAGCGTTCCCTTCGTCTGCATCTGCTGCAGGTCGTCCGTGTCGAAGGACATCACGCCCTTCGCGGGCAGGAACGCACCGGGCCCGTTCGCCGGTCGCAGCACCGTCGGTCCCGCTTCTCCCAGGATGTTCCCCGGCCCGTCGATCGACGTGCCCTGGGCCAGGACCAGCAGGTCGTCGACGACCTCGCCGTCGACGCTCACGTCCGGCAGGTCCCCGACGATGACCTTCGCCCAGCGGTCCGCCGCCTTGGCGAACGCGGCCTTCTGCGTTTCGTTCAACCCGCCGAGGAACTGCACGGCGATCGTGTACGGGGACGTGGTGGCGGCGAGCTCCCGCGCACGCCCCGCGTCGGCCTTCGCATAGTGGGTCTCGTACTCGACCATGGGTCTCCCTCCTCGAAGGAGGAGTTGCTACGGCTGCGCCGGAGAACCACAGGAGACGTTGCCCACGAGAGCGAGGAAACCGCCCGGCAGGCTCGGCGGATTCCCGGCGCCCGGCGCACTGCGAGATGGCGTGCGCTGACATGTCGCACCGTGCGAGCAGGGCGAATGCCCGTGCTCCACCACTTCCAGGCTACGCCTGTCCCCCCACGAACGCGCAGCAGAGCGGAACCACTTCCCCGGCCCGCATCATCTGTTTGATCAACGGGGACCCGGTAAAGCGCATGGGCGCACAGGCACAGCACCAAGGCAGGTATGCGGCATGGCCATCAGCAGGCGCACACTTCTGGCAGCAGGCACCGGAGCGGCGGCGACCGCCGTCTGGGGCACCACAGTCGCCATCGGCAAGGCGGGGGCGGCCGGTACGCAGAAGGCCGGTGCCGCCGACTGGACCGCTCTCGGCAAGGGCCTCGCCGGCGGCCTCGTACGCCCCGACGACGCCGACTACACCGCCGCCCGCCAGCTGTACAACACCCGTTTCGACGGTCTGCGCCCCGCCGCCATCGCCTACGTCGCCGGCACGGCGGACGTCTCCGCGGCCCTGGGCTTCGCCCGCCGCTTCTCCATACCGGTCTCCATACGCAACGGCGGTCACAGCTACGCCGGCTGGTCCAGCGGCAACGACCGGCTCGTCATCGACGTCTCGCGGCTCAAGAGCGTCCGTACGCCCTCCGCGTCCACCGCCGTCATCGGCGCCGGCGCCAAACTCGTCGACGTTTACACGTCCCTGGCCGCGCACGGCGTCACCATCCCGGCCGGCTCGTGCCCCACGGTCGGTGTCTCCGGGCTCACCCTGGGCGGCGGCCACGGCATCCTCTCCCGCGCCTACGGCCTCACGTGCGACAACCTCACCGGCGCCACGCTCGTCACCGCCGACGGCAGGACCGTCGACTGCGACGCCATGTGGAACCACACCGACCTGTTCTGGGCCCTGCGCGGCGCCGGCAACGGCAACTTCGGCGTCGTCACCGAACTGCGCTTCCGTACCCGCCCCGTGGGCGAGGGAGTGACCGGCTACGTCTCCTTCCCCTGGTCCAAGGCCGCGGCCGTCCTGCAGGCCTGGCAGGAGTGGGGGCCGAGCCGGCCGGACGAGATCTGGTCCGCCTGCGACCTGTCGGCCGCCGGCAGCGGCTCGCCCCACATCTCCGTCGCCGCGTTCACCATCGGCTCGTACGGGGACCTGGAGAACGCCCTCGACGAACTGACCGGCAAAGTGGCCCGGGCGAGCGGCGGCAGCGCCGGCATCGGCACCCCCCGCCTGCGACGCCACTCCTACCTCGACACCGTCCGCGCCTACGCCGGCTGCGGCGACAAGTCCACCGAGCAGTGCCACCTCCCGGGCACCACGCCCGGCCGCGAGTCCGCCGGCCAACTGGAGCGCGAGACGTACACGGCCCGCTCGGACTTCTTCGACCGCTCGCTCGACGCGACGGGCGTACGCACCCTGCTCGACCAGGTCGAAGGCTTCGGGCGCGGCGTCAAGGGCGGCGGAATCTCGGTGCAGCTGACGGCCCTGGGAGGGGCGATCAACCGCATCAAGCCGCTCGGCACGGCCTTCGTGCACCGCCGGTCGCGGATGCTGGCCCAGTACCTGACGTCGTGGGCGGCCGGCGGGACGGGCACGCCGCAGACCGCCTGGCTCGACGGCATGCACGCGGCGATGCGCCCCCACGCCTCCGGCGCCGCGTACCAGAACTACACGGACCCGGGCCTGAAGGACTGGCGCACCGCCTACTATGGGGACGCGGCGGACCGACTGGCCAAGCTGAAGCGGCAGTACGACCCGGAGCGCGTCTTCGACTTCCCCCAGGCCCTGTGACGCCGGGACCCGCCCGGCTCGCCGGCTCCACAGCGCCGCGACCGGCGCCCTGCCGGCCACCGACGACGCGGACAAGGGCCAGACCATCACGTTCGGCTATATGTCACCTCAAAGGACTGATTCCACCGGAACCAGGGCAGATTGTCGCCGGGTGGGGACTGAACAGCACTGTTCTCAAGGGGGAATTCATGCCGGACGAGCAGGCGAACGACGTCGTCCGCGGCGGAAGCCCGGACTCCGCAGTCGACCGCGTGGCCGACTTCTACGGCGCCTACATCGACGCCGTCTCCGACGGAACCGACGACCTGGGCGACGAGCTGCGCGCTCACTACCTCACCGAAGATTTCCGCCAACGGCTGGCCGCCTGGGAAGAGGCCCACCACGCCGACGGCGTCCTGCGGGCCCAGGACGTCCCCACGCACTGGAACGTCCGCTACCACGACTCCGGCGCCGGACACCTGTTCACCACCGTCACGCTCACCTGGGGCACCGGCCCCGACGCCGGGCACACCCGGCTGGCGGTGCAGAGCGACCTGAGCACCAGGCTCATCTCGGACATCGAGGACGCCTAGGGCGTGTCCGGTGGATCCTGCAGCGCCCCTTACGGGCACCGTGGCACCGGGTGACGAAGATGCGCCGGAAAGGCCCTAGCCGGCGCGCCCGGCCGGGGCGCCGAGCCACTGCGCCAGGGCCTCGGACAGCGGGGCGCTCCCGTCGTCCGGGCCGGCCGCGGCCCAGGCGGTGATCCCGTCCGGGCGCACCAGCAGGGCCCGCAGCTCCGGATGGGTCGCGCAGGTGGTGGACAGCACCTTCAGGCGGTCCGCGTAGCCGTCCGCCCGGCGTGCGAGGCCGGGCTCGCCCGCCAGGTCCAGCAGCAGGGCGCGGCCGTCGTGGAGATGGTCGGCGAGCCTGCTGCCGTCCTGCAGTTGCAGGTCGGGGGCGCTGCGCCCCACGAGCGGGTGGGCGGTGCCGTCCGTCGCGTAGGACTGCCACGCGCCGGAGATCATCGTCGTGAGGTACGTCGTCACCGCCGTCTGCCCGGTCAGTTCGGTCATGAGGGTGCGCAGGGCCCTGGTCTTCGCGTCCGGGCGCATGAGCGAGACCTGGGACCGCGTCCAGTCCAGCACCCAGGCGCCGATGGGGTGCCGTTCGGCGGTGTAGGAGTCGAGGAGCGCCTCGGGGGCCCGGCCGCGTACCACCGCGGCCAGTTTCCAGCCGAGGTTCATGGCGTCACCGATACCGAGGTTGAGCCCCTGCCCGCCGAACGGGGCGTGGACGTGGGCCGCGTCCCCCGCCAGCAGGACCCGCCCGGCACGGTAGTCGGTCGCCTGGCGCGCGTTGTCGGTGAAGCGGGTCGCCGTGTGCACCCGGGTGATGGTGACGTCCACGCCGGAGATGCGGCGCAGCGATTGCTGGAGTTCCTCCGCCGTGACGGGCGTTCGGCGGTCGGCCGGTGGGCCGTCGAACTCGACCGTCAGGATCCGGCCCGGCACGGGCCCGTGCGCGTACGTGCCGGTGTCGGTCCAGTTCCAGCCCCGGCCCAGCCGCTCGGAGCCGGTCATCTCGACGATCGCCTGATAGCCCGTGATCTCGGCCGGGGTCCCGGGGAAGTCGAACCCGGCGAGCTTGCGTACGGTGCTGCGGCCGCCGTCGCAGCCGACCAGCCATCCGGCGCGGATCGTCCCGCCCGGCTCGGTGGTCACGGTGACCCCGTCCGCGTCCGCCGTGAAGCCGGTCAGGGTGACGCCGCGGCGTACGTCCACGCCGAGCTTCTCGGCACGGAGGTGCAGTATGCGCTCGACGTCCTGCTGCGAGACCAGGGCGACGTCCCCCGCGGGCCCGCGGTCGGCGAAGTGCGGATCGGACGCGTCGAAGTTCGCGCCCCACAGCGCGATGCCGGCGAAGTGCCCGACGAACTTCGGGGGGAGGGTGGTGGGCGCCGGGCCGGCGCCGGGAGCCGGGCCGAGGAACGCCCTCATCTTCTCCAGGGTGCGCTGCTGCACCTCCGTGAGGTCGGGCAGCAGCCCCCGCCGGTAGAACGCCTCCGCGGTGGGGATGTTGATGGCCCCCGCCTTGATCGTCTCGTCGGGGGCCGTCAGCCGTTCGACGATCAGGACGCGAGCTCCGCCCAGCGCCAGCTCGCACGCGAGCATCAGGCCGACGGGTCCGGCCCCCGCCACCACGACGTCATGGTCAGCACGCATGTCCTGCTCTCCTGTCGGTGGTTCGTTCTCCTTGCCGCGAAAACTATAGTCACTAAAAATTTTGGTTGGCTATAGTGTTTTCGTGGCACAGGAACCCTCGCTGCGCGAGCGCAAGAAGCAAGAGACCCGGCAGCGCATCTCGGACGTGGCCACCGCGCTGATCGCCGAGCGCGGCTTCGACCAGGTCACCGTCACCGAGATCGCCAAAGAGGCCCACGTCTCGGCCATGACGGTCTTCAACTACTTCCCGCGCAAGGAAGACCTCTTCCTCGACCGCATCCCCCAGGCGATCGAGCTCATCACCGCAGCCGTCCGGGAGCGGGAGCCGGGCCGGGCCCCCCTCGCCGCCCTGCGGCATTCCGTCCTCGCCCTCATCGACCAGGGGCACCCCCTGCTCGGCCTGGCCGACCGGTACGCCTTCTTCTGGCGGATCGTCGTGGAGTCACCGGCCCTGCGCTCCCGCGCCCGGGAAGGCGTCGAGGAGATCGAGAACGCCCTCGCCGCGGCCCTGGCCGAGGCCGGGGATCCGGCGCCCGAGCTCGCCGCGGCCCTGGCGCTGGCGGCCGTCCGCTCCGCCTACGTCGCCGCCGCCCGCCGCCTCCTGGCGGGCGAGCGCGCGGCCACCGTCCGACCGGCGTACCGGGCGCGGATGGAAGAAGCCCTCACCGCGGTCGAGAAGGCCCTCCACCGGCGGTGAAGACGCCGGCGGACCGGGGACGGCTCAGCGGTGCTGCGGTCGTCGAAGTCCAGGCGGGTGCCGTCCTGCGTGGCGCATGGCGTACGGCGGTGTACGCGGGAGCCCCGCGTGGGAAGGGAACCGGGGCGGGTCCCCGGACTGGAGTGATCATGAGCACCGACGCGTACCACCACTGGCAAGAGCTCCAGGTCTCCCGGCCCGGCGACGTCCCCCCGGCCACGCCGCTGACGTGGCTGGCGCAGAAGCACCAGCAGCACGCCGACCGGCTGACCGACCGCCTGCTCCCCGCCGACACCCCGCACGAAGCCGCCCCGGCCACGGCCGCCGACGCTCTCGCGGTACTGGCCCTGCGCGAAGCCGTCTGCCGCGAGATGGAACACGGCCGCGGCATGTACCTCTTCGACGCCCTGCGGCTCGGCGCCACCTGGAACGAGGCCGCCGCCGCACTCGACCTCACCCCCGGACAGGCCCGCGACGTGCTGCGCGCCTGGGCCGAGGGCCAGCGCCACCTGTACGCCGCATCCCAGGAACGCGGCGAGCAGCCGCTCGGCCTCGGCCCCCAGGAGCACGCCGCCGTCCTGGCCCTCACCGAACTCGCCGACGACGAACCCGTGACGGCGCGCCGAAGCGGGACGACGGGGACGTGACGCGCGCCCCGCGCGCTCACCACCGGCTTCAGCACCCATGCGGGTGAATTCCTGAGACGAGCCACGCACTCGTGGCCCACTTCCGCCAGGGCCGGGGCCACGAGACGGCCGGCGTGGATGCCCGGCCGCGGCGCGCGTGGGTCGCGGAAACGGGGTCGGACAGCGCCGCGCCCGCCGCGCCACCGCACCCGCCTGCGAGCCGGCGAGGGACGAGGAGGCGGCACATTGAGCGGCGAACCGGCCCGCACTCACCCCTCGTTCAGCGCCGCAGCCTGCTCGCGAAGGGCGTGCACGAGGGTCGTGAGCGGGGGGTGGTCGCGCCGGCGGCCGATCGTGGCGATGCCGATGTGCCGGGTCGGGACCGGTGGCGCGATCGGCACGATGTGCAGGCCCGGTACGTGCGGGGTCAGTGCGATGGAGGGGACCAGGGTGATGCCCATGCCCGCGGCGACGAGCGAACGGGCGAAGAAGTAGTCGGTGGTCGTGCCGCGCACCTGCGGGGCGAAGCCGGCGCGTTCGGCGTAGCGGCGCAGGTACGCCTCGGTCTTCAGGCAGCCGAGCACCCACGGCTCGGCCGCCAGCTCGGCCAGGTCGAGCGCTTCGCGGCCGGCCAGAGGGTGTCCTGCCGGCAGGACGACGTGCAGGGGGTCCTCCAGGAGCGCGGTCCACTGCAGGCCGGAGTGCGGGCCCTGCCCCCCGGGCAGCGGGCCGTCGAAGCGGTAGGCGAGCGCGAGGTCCACGGCGCCCTGGCGGACCAGGGGCAGGCTGTCCTCGGGCTCGCCCTCCCTGACGTGCAGCACGGTGTCGGGATGGGCTGCCGTGAGGCGGCCGAGCGCACCGGGCAGCAGCAGCCTGCCGCCGCTGGTGAACGTGGCGACGGTGAGCCGGCTGCGTCCGGTGCCGAGCCGGTCGACCTGCTGCCTGGCGTGGGCGAGTTCGGCGGCGACCGACTCGGCGGCCCCGACCATGATCCGGCCGGCCGGGGTGAGGGTGACGCCGCGGGTGCTGCGGGCGACGACCTGGGTGCCGAGGCTGCGTTCGAGGGCGGCCACGTGCTGGGAGACGGCCGAGGGGGTCAGGCGCAGGGCACCGGCTGCCTGGTTGAAGCTGCCGTGCTCGGCCACCGCCCGCAGGACGCGCAGCCGCTGTACGTCGATCAACAGTTTCCCTTCATACGTCGTCAGTAAGTGATCACTTCTGCTGGTGACGGTAGATCCCCAGGATGGAGGCATGCAAAAGACAGGTATGCACAAGGCAGACATGTACAAGGCAGGCATGCAAAAGATCTGCGTCATCGGCGGAAGCCGCTACTTCGGCAAGCTCCTCGTCCAGCGCCTCCAGGCCGCCGGCCACCAGGTCACGGTCGTCAACCGCGGCTCCACCCGGCCACCCGCCGGCGTCGAGCACCTCGTCGTCGACCGCAACGACGAGCCCGCCCTGAAGGCCGCCCTGGGCACCCGCACCTTCGACGTCGTCGTCGACCAGGTCTGCTACACCCCCGTACAGGCCGCCATCGCCGCCCGCGCCTTCGGCGGCCGCACCCGGCGCTACGTGATGACCTCCACGATCGAGGTCTACGACCCGGCGACCGCCGCCCTCGCGCCCCTGCCGGTGGACACCCTGGTGCCGGAGGAGAGCGTGGATGCGGCCGCCTGGCGGGCGTCGACCGACCTGCCCTGGCACGACGAGGCGTACCTGGAGGCGCACTACGCCGAAGGCAAACGCCAGGCGGAGGCCGTCCTGGCCCGGACCCCCGGCTTCGCGTTCGCCTCCGTACGCAGCGCCCACGTGCTCGGCGGCGGCGCCCAGGAGTTCACCGGCCGGCTCGCGCACTACGTCGAGCGCATCGCCCGGGGCCAGGAGATCACCGTGCACGCCCGGGCACGGCCCACGGTGTTCATCCACTACGAGGAGCTGGCGGACCTGCTGCTGTGGGCGGCCACCGCCACCGATTTCACCGGCCCCCTCAACGCCTGCTCCGACGGCCTGCTCGACGTACGCGATCTGAGCGCCGCCGTCGCCGCACAGACCGGACGCCGGCCCCTGTACCGGACGGTGGCCGACGGCGAGAGCGCCTCACCGTTCTCCTTCGACCGCCACTACGCCATGAGCAACGCCCGCGCCAAGCACCTGGGCTTCGCCTTCTCCCGCACCACCGACTGGCTGCCCGGCGCCGTCGCCGAGACCCTCACCGCATCCGCCGTCCCCACCCTCTGAGGAACACGAACCACCATGCGCCACCGCAGCATCGGACACACCCGCGTCAGCGCCGTCGGACTGGGCGCCATGCCCCTGTCCATCGAGCACCGCCCGGACGAACAGCGCGCCATCGCCACCCTCCACGCCGCCCTCGACGCCGGCATCACCCTCATCGACACCGCCGACAGCTACCACTGGCACGCCGGCGAGGAAGGGCACAACGAGCTCCTCATCGCCCGCGCCCTGGCCTGCTACGGCGGCGACACCTCCGGCGTCCTGGTGGCCACCAAGGGTGGCCGCGGCCGCCCCGGCGACGGCACCTGGACCGTCACCGGCCGCCCCGAGCACCTCAAACGCGCCGCCGAGGCCTCCGCCCGGCGCCTGGGCGTCGAGGCCATCGGCCTGTACCAGCTCCACAAGCCCGACCCGGCCGTCCCCTGGGCCGACTCCGTCGGCGCCCTGCGCGAGCTCCTCGACGCCGGCACGATCCGCGCCGCCGGCATCTCCAACGTCACCACCACCCACATCCACCAGGCGCACGCGATCCTCGGCGACGGACTCGTCAGCGTGCAGAACCAGTACTCGCCGGCAGTCCGCGACAGCGAGCCCGAGCTGCGGCTGAGCACCGAACTGGGCCTGGCCTTCCTGCCCTGGAGCCCGCTCGGCGGCATCACCCGCAGCTCCCTCGACGGCCCCGCCGCCGCGACCTCGGCAGGCACCGCCTTCCACCGCGTCGCCGCCGAGCACGGCGTCAGCCCCCAGCAGATCGCCCTCGCCTGGCTGCTGGCCCGCTCCCCGGCGGTGATCCCGGTGCCGGGAGCCAGCCGCCCCGCCTCCATCCAGGACTCCGCCCGGGCCACGCGGATCGAGCTGAGCGCAGCGGAGCTGACGCACCTCGAAGCAGCACTGCCGGGCTGAACCGGTCCGGGCACCGCAGCACCGGCATCCCGGCCCGGAAGAACATGCCTTCACACCTCTCCTCGACCGACAGGCTCCGTGCCACCATGTCCACTTATGGCGCAGGGCGAGCGTGAGGGCGAATTACGGCGCATCGTACGTATTTCCGCACCCGGGGACCACGTGCAGGAAAGAGACGTCACGTCGCTGGAGGCCTGGCTCAAGGGAGAGCCGGAGCTCAAGGACCAGGTACAGGTCAAACGTGCACCACGGCGCGCCGAGACCGGCGCGCCCATGGGGCCGCTGCTGGACATCGTGCTCCACGTGATCGACTGGAGCGGTTCGGCGGTCGCCGCAACGCTCGTCAGCCGGGTGGCGGACTCCATCAAGGAATGGCGTACGAGCCGCCGGGCCCTCGGCGACCAGGATCCGCCGCAGTTCCGGGCAGAGCTGGACGACGAGCGGGATCAGCACGATGGCGGGTCCTGAGCCGCACGAGCGGCAGCGCAACCGCGCCCTGCTCGTCGGAGTGACGCAGTACTCCAGCGGAAGACCGCTGGAAGTCGCGGACGACCTCGGTGACATAGCGGCCGTCCGGCACAATCTCGACCAGCTGCGCCAAGCGCTGCACGCCGGCGGAGTCTTCGACGAGGACGCGATCGAGTCGCTCGAATCGCCGGGCCTGGAGAAGTTCGAAAGCCGCCTCGGCCACGCACGGGACCACACCGACGGACTGCTGCTGGTCTACTTCGCCGGGCACGGCATCGTCGACACCCGCACCAACAGCCACGGCCGGCTGCTGCTCGGCCTGCGCGACGCAAAGGTCGAACACGGCGGTCCCAGCTTTCCCGGCTGGGTCCGCTGGGACGACGTGCTCAACCGCCTCTGCTCCGGCGTCCGGCGCCCCCGCCGCACCGTGGTGATCCTCGACTGCTGCTACGCCGGCAACGCGGCCGGCGCCTGGGAGGAACTCGACGAGCAGGACCAGGAGCGCATCGCGCTGCTGCTGGCGGTCCAGAAGAACCAGCGCATCGACGCCGGCGACCCCGCCACCCCCACGCCGTACACGGCGGAACTCGTACGGTTCCTGACCAGGGGCGTCGGCGGTTCAGGCGGACCGGTCGGCCTCGGCGCCCTGCAGGAAGGGCTCGCGGCCCGCCTGGGGGACAGGCAGACGGTGGGCAGGAAGCGCTGGAGCCCCCAGGCCTGCCACAAGGACACGGCAACCGTCGAGATCCTCGCCCGCCCACCCGAACCGGGCGAAGGCGGCACAAGCCCGCAGGGAGCGAAAACCGGAGCCGCGGCAGAAGCCGCCACCGGAGCCCGTACGGTACGGGAAACGGGCATCCCCACCGTCCCCCCGCCCCGGCGGCGCCGCCTGATCCTCGCCGCGCTGGTGACCGCCGTGACCGCCGCTCTCGCCACCACCCTCTGGTGGCTGCTCACCGGCGACCCGAAGGGCGAGGGCCCCGCCGCCTCCTGCGCGAACCACCCGCCCCTCGAACTGCGCGTCCTGACCGACCCCGACCTGCTGCCGGCCACCCGCAAAGCGGCGGACGGCTTCGTCGCCTCCCAGGCCAACACGGACGAACACCACTGCCGCCGCACCGGCGTCACGGTCTACAGCGCGGGCGCCGCCGAGACCGTCGAGGCCTTCCGCACCCAGTACGGCGAGTGGGCCCACGTCGGCCGCGCCGGATTCAACCCCGTCGGCACCGTGGGCCCGCAACCGGACGTGTGGATACCCGCATCCTCGGCCGGCGCGCGGCGCGCCCAGGACGAGGCGGGAAACCAGTCGTCGGTGCTCACCCTGGATCCGGACAACAAACCGCTCGCCTACGCACCCATGGTGCTCCTCCTGCCCGAACAACTCGCCGAGAACGCGGGCGCACGCACCGGCCGCACACTCGCCGAGCTGATGACGGCCATGAAAGCAAGGAACCAGCAGGCCGAGGTGCGGCGGCCGGACCCCGCGCTCACCGACGCCGGACTGGCCGCGGCCCTCGGCCTCTACCGCACCGACGCACCGCGCACCGTCGAAAGGGGACAGCGCCGCCAGGGGCGGCCCGCACCGACGGGACGGGACCTCGTGTGCGCACTGGCCCGGGGCAACTCCGCCGAGGAACGCGCCGCCGACCGGCGCACCGCGGCCCTGGTGGCCGAACCCACCCTCGCCCAGTACCGCAGTTGCGTGGGAGAGACCGGGGTGACCCGGGTGGCGGAATACCCCGACGACGTGCCCGCGCTCGACCCGGTGTTCGTCCACGTCCGCTGGAACGGCGCCCGCCGGGACGAGAGCGACCGGGAGGCGGCGGTCCGGCGATTCCACGACTGGCTCACCTCGGACGACGGCCGGAAGACCTTCCAGGGCGAGGCGTTGCGCAGCACGCCGCAATCACCCCTGCCGTCCCCGCCGGCCGGGCCGCCGGCCGGCCCCGGGCCCCTGCCGCGTGCCCTCACCGCCGACGAGGCGAGCGACACCCTCGAAAAGCACCGGCAGGCCACCGCCGCGAGCCGGGTCTCCTTCCTCCTGGACAGCTCGGGATCCATGAGCCGGTGGTGGGACGGCCCCAACGGCGCCCGCGAGATCCTCAAACAGTCGCTGAGCCGCTTCGGCCCCGACGACACCTTCGGCGTGTGGTCCGTCGCCTCGGCCGCCTCGGATCCCCCCTACCGCGAACTCCTGCCCTTCGGCACGCACGGATCCTGGTCCAGGACGGCCGACAAGAGCGAGCAGGACAAGGCCGCCGACGCCGGAAGGAAAATCGACGCGGCCACACCGCAGATGAACCTGGAAGCGGACATAGGCGGCGCCCTGCGCGCGGCACTGGACAGGATGCCCCGCGGCGACGAGGACGACGGCCACCCCCAACTCGTCGTCCTGCTCACCGACGACGAGGACAACGACCGCCTGAACGCGTCCCAGCAGAACGACCTCCTGTCCTTCGTACGCAACCGGAAAGTGCCCGTGACGATGGTGTCGTTCGACTCCGGCGGCTGCCTCAAGGACCGCCTGGACCTGCGCGTGGCCGAAGCGAGCGGAGGGACGTGTCTTGATGGCCGGGGCGACCTCGCGAAGGGGCTCGACGCCGAGATCGCCCAAGTGGCACAGGGCCGCCAGTAAGCACGACGGGGGAAGGACCATGAGGCACGGGAAGACGATCCGGTGGTGGGTGCACGCCGCCGTGCTCCTCCTGGGCGCGACGACGGCCTGCACCGGTGGCGAAGGCACCGCCGAACAGGCGGGACCGCCCTCGGTACGGCCGCTCACCGGCACCCAGCTCGTCATCGCCACCGGCGTGGACGTCACCGGCAAGAACGGCATCCGCAAACACCTGGTCGACGCATGGAACACCCTGCAGGAGAAACAGCACTCCCCCTACCGCGCCCAGGCCGTCATCCTGCCCGGCTCCGCCGACCTGCAACGAAGCCAGCTCCTGGCGGCACTGCAGTCCGGCAGCGCCGGCTACGACATCGTCAACCTCGACGTCACCTGGGTCGCCGAATTCGCCGCCGCCGGCCTCGTCCGGGAACTACCGCCGGAATTCGTCGACGACGGCGACGTGATCGACAAGGCCGCCGCCACGGCCCGCTGGAAGGGCAAGGTCTACTCCGTGCCCTACAACAGCGACGTCGGCCTGCTGTACTACCGCCGCGACTACCTGATCGACGGCGCCGGAATCGAGGAGGGCAAGCTCACCGCCCTCACGAAGAAGGACACGACGTGGAACGACGTCGCCTCCCTCATGGACGGCGTCGACGCCTGGGCCCGCGCCGACAAGACCGAGAAATCGAAGAACTACCGCAGCGCCTGGACGAGCCAGCTCAGCCCCTACGAGGGCCTCACGGTCAACGGCACCGAGGCATTCGCCTCGGCCGGCGTCCACCTGACCGACGACGACGGCGACTACACCGCCGCCCCCGACGACCTCACCAAAGGCATAGCCGAATTCCGCCGCCGCACCGACAGCGCCCACACCCTCGACTCGGCATTCGACTCGGACGAGGCCGGCACCCTCAAGGACTTCGCCGAAGGCAGAACCGCCTTCCTGCGCCACTGGCCCTACGCCTACCGAACCCTGCACACCGCACTCGGCAACGGCAAACTCGGCGTCGCGCCCCTGCCCGGAGCCGTCCTCGGCGGCCAGAACCTGGCCATAGCCGCCAACCCCGGAATGACACAGGAACGCATCACCAAGGCCAAGGAACTCGTCAGATTCCTCACCGACAGGACCAGCGAACGCTGCCTGCTCGACGCCGGCTTCGCCGCCACCCGCACCTCCGCCTACACCGACCCGGCCGTCTCCTGCGACGGCGACCGCGCCGCCCCGAGCGCCCCCGCCCAGTCCGAAGGCAACGCCACCGACATGCCCCGCGACCCCTCCCACCGCCCCCTGTACGCCCACGACACCCTCCTGCCCGCCCTCCAGACCGCCACCCTCCGCCCCCGCACCCCCTTCTACGGCGCCTTCACCCACGCCTTCACCACCGAACTCAGCCGCCTCCACACGGCGGCGCAGGCACGGTCGATGCCCGACGAGGCGGTGGCAGGAGAACTGGACAAGGAACTCCGCAAGGTCCTGCCGAGCAACTGAGCAACGACCAAGGTCACCAGTGGGCGCCCCCCTACAAAGGAACCGCGCCCGCCCACCCCCGCAACAACAACTCCCGCTGCGCACTGCGAGGTGGGCCAGGTCCCTGCGGCCGGTCCGAGGCGGAGAACCGGACCGGCCGCCGCCGCATGTCAGGGACAGGGCGCCCCGGGAGGCAGGTCGGGCAGCAGGTCGTGCCACTCGTGGGCGGTGCTCAGGGCACAGACGCGGCCCGCGACGTCGTCCGGGGCGAGTTCCCACAGGCGGCTGGTCCGGTCGAGGCTCGCCGTGGCCAGCGTCCGGCCGTCGGGGCCGAAGGCGAGGGAGACCACGGTGTCGTCGTGACCCGTCAAGGTGGCGACGGTGCGGTGATCCCCGGCGTCCCACAGGCGAACCGTGCGGTCGGCGCTGCCGCTGGCCAGGGTGCGGCCGTCGGGGGAAAACGCCAGGGCCTTGACGACTCCGGTGTGGCCCGTCAGCGTCCGGATCCGGTGCCGTGTGACGGTGTCCCACAAGCGGATGGTGCCCTCCGATCCCGCTGTGGCGAGGAGACGGCCGTCCGGGCTGAAGGCCAGGGACCATGTGGTGGCCGACTGCCCGGGGAAGAGTGCGACGAGGCGGCGGGAGGCCACGTCCAGGAGCCGTACCGAGCCGTTGGCGTTGCCCTTGGCCAGGGTGCGGCCGTCGGGGCTGAACGCCAGAGTGAACGTTTCATCGGTGTCACCGCTGGCGACGACCTCCGAGTGCCGCGACGCCACATCCCACAGCCGTGTCGTACGGTCCGCGCCCGCCGTGGCGAGGAAGCGGCCGTCGGGGCTGAAGGCGAGCGCGAGAACGGTCCGGACATGACCGGAGAGGACCGCCTCCGTACGCCGCGTGGCGGTGTCCCACAGGTGTACGGCCCCGTCCGCGCCGGCGCCGGCCAGCAACCGGCCGCCGGGGGCGAAGGCCAGCCCGGTGACGGCCTCCGACGGCCCGGCCAGGGTGGCGAGCAACCGGCGGCTGCGGACGTCCCACAGGCTCACCACCCCCTTGGCGTCACCGACGGCCAGCACCTTCCCGTCGGGGGAGAAGGCCACCTGACGGGGCACGCCCCGCGTGCCGAGCGGCGTGGTCATCCTGCCCGACGCCATCTCCCAGATACCGGCCCGGGGCGCTTCCACCGAGGCCCCTGCCGAACCGCCGGGGCCGGGCTCCTCCAGCGAGACGGTCGCGAGGTGACGACCGTCGGGGCTGACCTGCACCCCGTTGACGGGCAATTCGCTGGTGAGCGTGGCGGTCGTCTCGTGACGGGCTGCATCCCACAAACGGATGGTGCGGTCGTGGCCCGCAGTGGCCAGCCCCCGCCCGCCGGGAAGGAAGGCGACCTGGGCCACCACTCCGGTGTGGCCGGTGAGCACAGCAAGAGGCCGGCGGGACGCGACGTCCCACAGGCGCGCGGTGCCGTCGGCGCCCGCGCTGGCCAGCGTCCGGCCGTCGGGGGAGAAGGCCGCGGACATCACCGAGTCGGTGTGCCCTTCGAGGGTCGCGGACTCCTTCGACGTGGTGGTGTCCCACAGCTTGATCGTGTGGTCGTTGCCCGCGGCGGCCAGCGTCCGGTTGTCGGGGGAGAAGGCGACGCCCATCACCTGCTGCGTGTGCCCGGTCAGCACGGCCGTCTGCCGGTACGTCGCCGTGTCCCACAACCGGACCGTCCGGTCGTGCCCGGCAGTGGCCAGCGTGCGCCCGTCGGGGCTGAAGGCCACACCGAGAATGCCACCCTCGTGCCCGGTGAGCGTGGCGAGCACCCGGTGCGTCGTGACGTCCCACACCTTGGTGCTGCGGTCATGGCTGACGGAGGCGAGGGTCCGCCCGTCGGGCGAGAACGCAAGCGCGTTGACGCTGTGGGTGTGTCCCCGGAGGATCGCCAGCACCGCCCCCGAACCGGCATCCCAGAGCTTGACCGTGTGGTCGTCGCTCCCGGTGGCCACGATGCGCCCGTCGGGGGAGTAGGCCACGGTGTTGACGGTGGCGAAGTGGCCGTTGAAGTCGTCGGCGTGATGCCGGGCGTAGGTGCTCAGCAGGCTGCCGCGGGCCTCCACGGTGGGCGCGTGCCGGTAGGCCGTGAGCGCGGAGAGCATCGCGGCCTCGGGGGACTCCCGGGCCAGCAGGTCCGCCCGGGCGGCGAACTCGCGCGACAGGGCGAGCCGGTGATTGCCCTGGGACGTCCGCCACTGCGTGAAGGCCAGCGCCCCGGCGGTCGAAGCCAGGACGAGGAGCACGGTGAGGACCGAGGTCAGCGTCCTCAGCCGCCTCACACGACGCTTCCTCGCCCGTACCTTCGCGTCGTCGTGGCGGATGCTGGCGTCGAGGAACGCCCTGGCCGCCGAGCCGAGGACGACGCGTCCCGGAGCGGAGGCCCACTCCCGCGCGGCGGCGAGGCGGCCACCGCGGTACAGCAGCCCGCTGTCCCGGCCCTCCGCCTCCCACACGACGGCCGTCTCCGCCAGACGCTGGTGGATGTGGAGCCCCGCACGATCGTCGTCGACCCACCGGCGCAGCCGGGGCCATGCGGACAACAGCACTTCGTGCGCGAGCTCCACGCGGTCGGCGTGGTGGGTCAGCAACCGGGCCCGGGTGAACACCTCCAGGACGGCGGCGGCGTCCTCGCACCCGCCGCCGGCCCCCTGCAGCAGGTCCGCCCGCCGTGCGGGACGGCCGGTCTCCTGCTCCCCTTCCCCGACGTTGACCAGCTGCAGCAGGACGCGACGGGCGGCTTCTTGCCGAGGAGGGGTCAGGGACTGGTAGGCGCGCTCGGCTGTGGACGCCACCGCACCGGATATGCCTCCCGTCAGCTGGTACCCGGCCACCGTCAGGGATGCCCCGTCACGGTGCTGCCACGTGCACAGCAGGGCGTGCGACAGCAGAGGCAGCGCACCGGGCCGCAGCCCGCCGCCCCGGCCGGGGGAGCCGGGCCCGAGCCCCGCGTCGCGCAGCAGGATCTCCACCAGCCCGGCCTCCACGGCCAGCCCCGACCGCCGCGCCGGGCCGGTGATGACCTCGCGCAGCTTCCCCTCGTCCATCGGCGCCAGGGCCACATGCCCCCGCTGCAGGGACGGGGCCAGGCCGGGATCGGCGAGGCAGTGATGGTAGAAGTCGGCCCGTACACCGAGGACCACCAAGGCGCACGGCCGGTCGTCGCTCCCGCTCGGGTGGGAAAGCGCGAGCAAGGCGGTGATGAAGGCAGCCCTCTCCTCGCCGTCCCGGCAGAGGGCGAAGGCCTCCTCGAACTGATCGACAACCACCACCAGACCGGTCATGTCCGAAGAGGAACGTTCGCCGGAGGGGCCGAGCCCCGCGCACACTTGCTTGACGAACGTCTCCGGCCCCGCACTCCATGCATCAGCCAGCTCCTGCCGGGCGACACCGCACACGGCCGCCAGGTGAACCAGCAGCGTCTCCAGGGGACGCTCACCGGGACTGACGACCACCGCCGGCCAGGCCTGCGAGCCCGCCACGGGCAGCGCCCCCCGGGCAAGTGCGGGGAGCAGCCCTGCCCGCAGCAGCGAGGACTTGCCGGCGCCGGAGGGCGCCACGACCGTCAGCGGGCCCCGACCACGGCCGGCGAGCCGCTCGGCCAGCCGCGCGACGAGCTCGGCCACGGCCTCCTCGCGCCCGAAGAACCACCGCGCGTCCTCAGGACCGAAGGACGACAGCCCCGGATAGGGACAGACCTCAGGGCCCGCGGACCGCCCCCCGCGGCACGCCCCGGCGTTCGCCGCCCGCGCAAGCTCCTCCAGCGCCCCGTCCGTCCCGAGCGCCTGGTCGCAGGCCCGGGCCAGCCCCAAGGTCAGCGGCTTGTCACCGTTCTCGACCCGGCTCAGGTAGCTCTTGCTGTAGAAGGCGAGCCGCGACAACTGCAGCAGCGACACCCCCCGCTCCCGCCGCATCCGCCGCAACTGCTCACCGGGCGCGTCCGGAGCGGTAGCCGGACCCTCATCGGCTCCGTTGCAGGGCGTTGCCCCATCCATCACTTCTCATGGCCTTTCCTGATGACCTGGACGGTCGTGCATGTGTCCATGCGCGCACGCGTGCTGACAATCAGTAGGGATCATCTCATCAGCGGATTGACCGTCATGCGGGCGGCAGACCGGAATTCCCGCACCGCTGCCTCGCCGCCAAACCGCCGGATTCCCCCATTACCGACGGCTGAGGGAATGAGGATCGACCCACAATCCGAGGGGTGTTTCTCATGGTTATCCGGAGGGGGTTCGGTTTCCGTCATGCCTCTCGGAACATGACGCCATGACGATATTGATCTTAGACAGGACGACCCGGCGGTCATAGCGTCAAGGTGTTCGCACAGGGAGATCACAGTGGGGAGGAACCATCATGACCAGCAGCACTCCGGAATCCGCTGCCGTGCATCCGAGGGGGCGGGGGAAACTGCGGGGAATGCGCATCACGCGAGCGGCGCTCACGAGATTCGTCGCCGTATCGCTGGCCGCCGCGGCGGTCGGCGTGTGCACCGTGGACGGCGCGGACGCCGATACCCCGAAGAAGAACCCCGTCGAGGTCCTCGACCTCAAGATCCGCAACGATCAGTACGCGGCTACCGATCTCGGCCCGGCAGGGCCGAGCCTGGGGGATATGGACGTCTACTCCGGCGGCATCGTCAGGGACGGCCGCACCGTCGGACGCGGCGGCGGATCGTGCCAGGTTGTTCATGTCGATGGCGAAAAACTCACCAAGCAGTGCCTGCTCACGATAGAACTCGAGGGCGGCTCCCTGACGATGCAGTCGCTCGGGGTCAGCGGAGCGAAAACCCTCGACATGGCCATCACCGGGGGAACAGGCGTCTACCGCGACGCGCGGGGCTCTGCTCGGTACTGGGACATCGCAACGCCCGACGAAAGGCTGCGGGCCGAAATCCTGCACTGACAGCAGACCGGAGCCCTGCGGCGTTGGCCACTCCCATCGAACGAGCGCTGGTCCGAGCACGCCGTAACGGTGGGCAGGCCCGGCCCGCCCGACGTCGAAGGGGCCGGGCCGGTGGCTACCACCAGCGCCGGCGGCCGCGCAGATAATCGCTGGTGGCGTACAGCCAGCGCGCGTACGCCCGCGTCACCAGGGGACTGGGCACCAGGCGGTCGTAGCGCGGCGGGTGGTAGCGGTAGGTGTACTCGGTGGCGGCCAGCCGGGCGATCGGGGAGACCCGCCGGGAGCGGAGGTGTTCGTAGCGGCGAAGCGCCGCGGTGAGGTTTCCCGGCCGGTGGGCGAGGAGGCGGGCGAGCACCCAGGCGTCCTCCAGTGTCTGGTTGGCGCCCTGGGCGACGATGGGCGGCATCGTGTGGGCCGCGTCGCCGAGCAGGGTCGAGCGCTCGGTGCCCCAGACCCGGCGGATGCGGTGGGTGTGGTGCGGGAACGTCTCGATCTCCGCCTCCCGCAGGCCCTCCAGTACGGCCGGCACCGGCGCCGCCCAGCGGGCGAAGCGCTCGCGCAGCAGGGGCAGGGCGGGCACGTCGGGCGCGCCGGGACGCCACGGGAAGCTGAACCACCACTGCAGGGTGTCCGGCCCGGCGGGCAGGAGTCCGCAGAAGCCGGCCCGGCCGTTGATCATGAGCCCGTGGTGCGGACCGGTGATCCGGTGACGGTGATCCGCGAGGCCCTGCCAGGTCGCCCAGCCGGCCGGCACGGCCGGGTCCTGGCCCCACAACTGCCGCCGCACCGCGGAATGGTGACCGTCGGCTCCGATCAACAGGTCGCCCTCGGCCGTGCCGCCGTCCGCGAAGACGGCCTGCACGCCGCAGCCGCCCTCCTTGGCCCGCACGAAGCGGCGACCGTACGCGATGGTGCCCTCCGGCAGGCCCTCGGCGAGGCGGGCGAGCAGCTCGCGGCGCGGCGCGGTGATGCTGGGGTGGCCCAGCCGGCGGGCCGCATGCCCGACGTCGATGGAGTAGAGGTGTTCCCCGTCGTCGGTCCGGGTCTCCAACTGGTCGATCCGGGCGCCCAGTCCGTCGGTGCGGACCCCGAGCGCGCGCAGGATGCCGACTCCTCCGCTCCACACAGTGATCGCCGACCCGGTGGTGCGAGGGCTCGGCGCCTGCTCCAGCACGGTCACCCGGTGTCCTGCCGCGAGCAGTCCTCGGGCGAGCGCCAGACCGCCGATTCCTGCCCCAATCACCAGTAACCGCATGGAAGACGACCCCCCAGTTGTGAAGACGCCGACGGGTGGGAGCAGTGCGGCACCAGTGCTCTTATAGTACGAACGCGAGCTCCTGAGTGTCACGTACCACCCGCTCCTGGCCTGTAGTCCAGATACTGAGGGTTACTATCGTGCGCACTGATCTGAAGGTGGCCGTCTCCCGCGGAGTGGACCACCTGCTCTCGATCCAGGAACCGGAGGGCTGGTGGTCCCGCTGCCCCGACGGGAACGTGATGGTCGACGCGGTCGACCTCTTCATCCGCGAGCTGCTGGGCGTGCGCGACGAGCGCATCCTCGCGGCCACCGCCCGCTGGATCCGCTCCCAGCAACTCCCTGACGCCGGATGGGGCCTGTACCCCGGAGGCCCCGGCGACCTGTCCACCACCGTGGAGGCCTACCTCGCGCTGCGGCTGGCCGGCGACGGCCCCGAGGAAGCGCACATGGCGGCCGCGGCCCGCTTCGTCCGTGCCCAGGGCGGCGCCGAACGCTGCCGGCTGGAAGCACACCTGTGGCTGGCCCTGTTCGGCCAGGAGGACTGGCGGGCCGTGCCCACCGTCCTCACCGAGGCGGTGCTGCTGCCGCCGCGCGCCCCGCTCTCGCTCTACCGGCTGTCCACCTGGGCCCGGCTGACCATGGTGCCGCTCGGCCTGGTCCACCGGTCCCGGCCCTGCCACGACCCGGGCTTCCGCACGGAGGAGCTGCGCACCGGCCGCCCCGCCCCGACCGCACTGCCGCGGGCCCTTCGGGCGGTGGACCGCGCGCTCGGCTGGTACAACGAACACGCGCTCGGCCTGCCGCGCCGCCGGGCGGTCGAGCGCGCCGTCCGGTGGATCACCGACCGCCAGGAGGCGGACGGCGCCTGGCTGGCCTGCAACGTGGCCTCGGTGTTCTGCCTGCTCGGCCTGCACGCCGCGGGCCTGAGCGCCGAGGACCCCGCGATACGCGCCGGACTGCGCGGGCTGGACGGCTTCGCCGTCTGGCAGGAGAGCGCCGACGGCCCCGTGCGCCGGATGAACTGCATGCCCACACCGGTCTGGGACACCGCCCTGTGCGTGACCGCGCTCGCCGGCGCCGGCCTCGGCGGCGACCACCCCGCCCTGCTGCGGGCCGCCCGCTGGCTCGCCGGCCAGGAGGTCACCTCGCACGGCGACTGGGCCGTGGCCAGGCCGGGGCGGGCCGCCGGCGGCTGGTCGGTCGGCTTCGTCGAACAGGCCTTCCCCGACTGCGACGACACCGCGGTGGTCATCGAGGCGCTCTCCAGGGTGACGGCGCCCGACCCGGCCGAGGCCGCCCGGCTGCGCGGCGCCACCGCCCGCGGCACGTCCTGGCTGCTGGCCATGCAGTCCTCGGACGGCGGCTGGGCCGCCTACGATGCGGACAACACCTCGTGGATCGCCTCCCGTCTCAGCACCCTCGACTTCACCGAACTGACCGACCGGCCGTGCCCGGACATCACCGGGCACGCCCTGGAGAGCCTGGCCCGCCAGGGCCTGGCGGCCGATCCCAGGGTCCGGGCCGCCGTGCGGTGGCTGGTGCGCCACCAGGGCGCGGACGGCTCCTGGTTCGGCCGGTGGGGCGCCAACCACCTGTACGGCACGGGGGCAGCGGTCACCGCGATGCTGAGCGCCGGCGTATCCCCGCACAGCCCACCGGTGCGGCGCGCGGTCGGCTGGCTGACCGACCACCAGAACCGCGACGGCGGCTGGGGCGAGAGCCTGCGCTCGTACGAGGACGCGGCCTGGTGCGGCCGCGGGCCGTCCACCCCCAGCCAGACCTCCTGGGCGCTGCTCGCCCTGCACGCGGCCGGTCTGCCGGCCGACGACGAACGGGTCGACCGGGGGCTGGCCTGGCTGGTCGAGGCCCAGCGGGAGGACGGCGGCTGGGACGAGGAGCCGTTCACCGGCACCGTCCTGCCGCGGCAGTTCTACATGAGCTACCCCCTGTACCGCCACCTCTTCCCCGTCATGGCGCTCGGCCGCTACCAGCACTGACGCTGCCCCGGGCCACCGGCGCCGACCCCGTGCCACCGGCGAGAACCAGGAACGGAGTCCTGTGAGGAAGCCCAGAGTCAAGGCCAACGACCTGACCCAGTACGACGACCTCGCCGACCAGTGGTGGGATCCGCGCGGCCCCTTCGCCGCGCTCGGCTGGATCGCGGCGAAGCGCGGCGAGCTCATCCCGCCGGCCGACCGGCCCGGTGCCCGGCTGGTCGACGTCGCCTGCGGCGGCGGTCTGCTCCACCCGCACCTGGCCGGCAAGGGATACCGGCACATCGGCGTGGACCAGTCCGCGCGCTCGCTGGAGGTGGCTGCCGCCCACGGGGTCGACGAGACGGTCCTGGCCGACGTCGCCAAACTGCCGTTCGAGGACAACAGCGTGGACGTCGTGGTCGCCGGCCAGTGCCTGGAACACGTCCCGGACCCGTACGCCGTGGTGACCGAGTGCTGCCGGATCCTGCGCCCGGGCGGCACCCTGCTGCTCGACACCATCGCCGACACCTTCCTGGCCAGGATCCTCATCGTCACGCTGACCGAGAACCTCCCGCTGCCCGGGATGGCCCCCAAGGGCTGTCACGACCACCGGCTCTTCGTCAACCGCCTGCGCCTGGCCCAGACCGCCGCGCTCGGCGGCGTCGAGCTGCGCTTGTACGGGCTCTGGCCGCAAGCCCGCGCCCTCATCCCTTGGTTCTTCAAGCTCCGCTCGACCGTCCCGATGTTCCCCACCCGCTCCACCAACGTGATGTTCCAGGCCATCGGCACCAAGCGCCTGCCGTCCCCGGGAAGCGCGCGGTGACGGCGGGGTCCGCGACGGCGGCATCCGGCCGCTCCCGACCGGGACCGCGGGCCTGGCTGATGGCCGCCGGACCGCCGCTGGTCCTGGTCATCGTGCTGCAGGGGCTGTACGCAGTGGCCGCCGCCCGCCAGGTTCATCCGCTGGAGCCCTGGCGGGTGGCGCTGACCCTGCTCGTCCTCGTACCGGACTGCGTCGGCCGGCGCTACGTGAACGACTACGAGGACTACGTGCGCGGCCTCGACAGGACGGACCGCGTCCGCCCCGACAGCGCCCTCGCGCAGGGCCTGGACATGCGCCGGCTGTACCGGGCCGGACTCGGCTGCTTCGCCGTCGCCTGGGCCGGTCTCGCCGTGCTCGCCGCCACCACCACCTGGTGGCTGCTGCCCCTGATCGCGCTCTGCTACCTCGCCTACTTCGGCTACGCGGGCGGCCCGCGGCCGCTGGGCCACCGGGCGCTGGGCGAGCTGCTGGACTTCGTGGTGACCGGCTTCGGCGTCACCTTGATCCTTGCCTGGCTGAACGCCGGCCGCGTCGACGCCACCTTGCTGCTCGCAGCCCTGGGCCCGGCCTTCCTGTTCGCCGCGCTGATGCTCCACAACAACGCCCGTGACACGCACAAGGACGCCGCAGTCGGCAAGACGACCCTGCCGCACGTGGTCAGCCCGACGGTGACGAAGCTGCTGTACGGCGGCTGCCTGGCCGGCTTCTACCTGGTCGACGCCGCACTGGCCCGGCACCTGCACGCCGCGGGCGTGCTGCTGCCGCTGCTCACGCTGCCCTGGGCCGCCGTGCTGGTCGCCTCGGTCGCCCGGTCCCGGATCGGCCCGACGATGATCTCCTGGGCCTGGCTGTACTACCTGATGATCGCCGACTTCGTCCTCTTCGCGACGGGAGCGTGGATCTAACGATGCCTCCTGCTGGAACCGGTCCCGCCCTACCGGGTCCGGCCCTGCCGGGCCCGGACCTCCCCCGGCTCACCGGCGACCTCTCGCGCGTCCGCGACCGCGTCGTCAAGGAGCTGACGCTGGACGACCCGCCGATCGAGGAGGCGCTGCAGCACCTGGTCCGCCACCCGGGGAAGTTCCTGCGTCCCGCCCTGGTGCTCGGCGCCGCCGACCTGGTCGGCGGCGACACCCCCGCCAGTGAGCACGTGATCACGGCGGGCGCGGCGGTCGAACTGCTCCACCTGGCCACCCTCTGCCACGACGACCTGTGCGACCGGGCCCGCGTCCGCCGCGGCGTACCCACCGTCAACGCCCGCTACGGCGACAGCGCCGCCCTGGTGCTCGGCGACTACCTGCTCGCCTCCGCCTTCAAACTCGCCGCCGCACTGGGCCGGGAGGCGGCCGGCGCCGCGGCACGCTGCGCCCGGCGGATCTGCGTCGGGCAGCTCGTCGAGCTCCGCGAGAACGGCGACCAGGACCGCACCGTCCCCGGCTACTTCGCCGCCGTCTCCGGAAAGACCGCCGAACTCCTCTCCTTCAGCGCACTGCTGGGCGCCACCGCGGCGGGCGCCGACGAACGCCGCCGACGGGCCCTGGCCGCCTTCGGCCACCACCTCGGAGTGGCCTTCCAGATCTGGAACGACCTCGGCGACCTCACCGCACCGGGCCAGGGCGCAGGCCGGGACCTCGGCAACGGCATCTACACCCTGCCCGTCCTCTTCGGCCTGGAGGCGGCCGGCGACCGGCTGCGTCCACTGCTGTCCGTTCCTGCCCGGGACGGCACGGTCGCCGAGGTGCTCGCCGTCCTGCGCGACTGCGGCGCCCTGGAACGCGCCGCCGAGACGGCGGACGGCCGGCTGCGGACCGCCTTCGCGCGCCTGGAGGCCGCCGACCTGCCCCGCCCGGACCGCGTGACGGCGCTGCGCCGGATGCTGGCCGGTCTCCTGCCCGAGGTGGCGCAGCTGCTCGGCACCCCGCCCCCGACCGCTCGATCCGCCAAGGTGGCGCGATGACCACCGCGCAGGTGCCCAGGCTCGCGCCCGCCGAGGTGTTACGGTTCGCCGCCGATCCGTTCACCGGGATGCTGCGCGCCCAGCGCGTCCACGGCGACGTGGTGGAGGTCGGATACGGGCGTCAGCGCTCGACCTTCCTCTTCGGGCCGGAGGCCAACTCCTTCGTCTTCGCCAACCCCCAGCTGTTCTCCTGGCGCGACTCCTTCGAGGTGATGCTGCCGGTGCTCGGCGAGAGCGCCCTGCTGGTGAGCGACGGCGAGGGCCACCGCAGGCGCCGCCACCTGGTGCTGCCCGCCTTCCACCGCCGCCGCATCGAGGACTACGTGCGCCTCATGGCCCGCAACACCGCCGCGACCGTGAACCGTTGGGAGACCGGCCGGCGCATCGACCTCTACCGCGAACTGCGCGCGCTGATCCGCCGCAACACCGTCGAGTCGCTCTACGGCTCCCGGCTGGCCGCGCAGAACGACGCCATCGGCGCCCGGCTGCAGATCGCCCTCGACGCCACGGACCTGCCCCTCGGCCTGCAGCTCTTCCTCACCCGCTGTCCCAATCCGCTCACCGCCCGGGCCAAACGGGCCCGCCGCTGGGTCGCCGGGCGCATCCAGGCCGAGATCGAGCACCGGCGCCGCCACCTCGAACCGGACGGTGACGGCCTCGGCGCGCTGCTCGCGGCCGCACACGGTGAGCGCTGCCCACTCGACGACGGCGAGATCCAGGATCAGGTGATCAGCCTGATCGTGGCCGGCTACGAGACGACGAGTGCCGCCATGGCCTGGGTGGTGCACGCCGCCCTGAGCACCCCCGGGACCTGGGAGCAGGCCCGGGAGTCCGTCACGGAGCTGCTGGGCGATGCGCCGGTGACCGTGGAGGCGCTGGAGAAACTCCACTACCTGGACGGCGTGGTGCAGGAGGCGCTGCGCCTGCACCCGCCCGTGGTCGTCCTGCCGCGGGTGACGGCCCAGGACGTCGAATTCGCCGGGCGGCGGCTGCCCGCCGGCACCCGGCTGGCGATCAGCCCGTACGTCACGCACCGGATGTCCCGGGTCTGGACCGAGCCCTCCCGGTTCGTCCCCGAGCGGTGGCTGAGCGGCCACCGGCTGCACCGGGAGGTGACCCCGGCCGGCTTCCTGCCCTTCGGGGGCGGCCGCCACCGCTGCATCGGCGCGCCGTTCGCGACCGCCGAACTCAAGACGATCCTCGTGGAGCTGCTCCGGCGGACCGACCTGACACCGGCCGCCCCCGTGACCCCGGTCAGCATCATGGCCATGCGCCCCCGCCGGGGAGTCCCCGTCGTGGTGCGCCGACGAAAGGCAGGCTCGCACGGATGAGGATCACCATCGTGGGCGGTGGCATCGCCGGGCTGGCCACTGCCCTGAGCCTGCACGCCGCCGGTTTCGAGCCACGGGTGTGCGAGGCGGCGCGGGCCATCGAGGCGGTCGGTGTGGGGATCAACCTGCTGCCGCACGCCGTCCGGGAACTCACCGAACTCGGCCTGGCCGGGCAACTGGATGCCGTCGCCCTGCAACCGCGACGGCTGAGCTACCACGACCGGGACGGCTCGCCCGTGTGGCAGGAGCCGCTCGGCGTCGACGCCGGCTACCACTGGCCGCAGTACTCGGTCCACCGCGGCCGCCTGCACCTGCTGCTGCTCGCCGCCGCGCGCGAGCGCCTGGGACCGGACGCCGTCCGCACCGGCCTGCGGTTCCAGCGCTTCGAGCAGACCGCGGACGGCGTCCGGGCCCACTTCCTGGACCGGGCGAGCGGCACCGGGGTGACCGAGGAGTGCGACCTGCTGGTCGGATCCGACGGCATCGACTCCGCCGTCCGCGCCCAACTCCACCCGCAGGAAGGGCCCTCCCACTGGAACGGCGTGCACATGTGGCGCGGCGTCGCGCCGTACCCGCACATCCTCGGCGGCCGCACGCTCGTCGTGGCCGGAGGCAGCCCCGGCGCCAAGTTCGTCGCCTACCCCATCGAGGACCCCGCGACCGAGGGCGGCGACGCCCTGATGAACTGGGTGCTGGAGGTACGGCACGCCCCGCCCGCCGCACCGCTGGACCGCTCGAACCGCCGCATCTTGGCGGCGGAGGCCCGCGCCGGACTGGCGGGATGGAGCCTGCCCTGGATCGACCTGCCCACCCTGGTCGGGAACTCCTCGGCAATCTACGAGTACCCGATGCTCGACCGCGATCCGCTGCCACGCTGGAGCTTCGGCCGGGTCACCCTGCTGGGCGATGCCGCGCACCCCATGTTCCCGATGGGGATGAACGGCGGGTCGCAGTCCGTCGTCGATGCCCGGGTGCTGGCCTGGTGCCTGGCCCGGGAGCGGGATCCGGTGGCCGCTCTGCGCCACTACGACGAGCTGCGCCGACCGACGGTCAACGCCATCGTGCTGGGCAACCGGGACCTGGGGCCGGAGGAGATCATCGCCCGGGCCGCGGAGCACGGTGGCCCGCTGCCTGCCGGCCAGGCCGAAGCCATCGCGCACGGCTACAAGGAACTGGCCCAGGCCACCGTGTCCCAGGTGAACTCCCACACCTCGTGGACGGTTGCCCGCGAAGCCGCCGACCGGACCGGCTGAGGGCCGATGACCGCCCCTTGCCGTCGGCGCCCCAGGGTGGGTCATATCGCGTTCCTCAACTGCCTGCCCCTGCTGTGGGGGCTGGCCAGGACGGGCAGCCTGCTGGACCTCGACCTGACCACCGGCCACCCCGCCCGGCTCGGTGCCGCCTTGCTGTCTGGCGAACTGGACATCGGCCCGGTCAGCCTGGCGGACTACCTGGGCAACACCGACCGGCTGGTCGCCCTGCCGGACATCGCCATCGGCAGCGACGGGCCGGTGATGTCCTGCCTGATCGTCAGCAGGGTGCCGCTGGCCGAGCTGGACGGCCGGACGGTCTCGCTCTGCTCGACCAGCCGCACCTCGGTGCGCCTGGCCCGGCTGCTGCTCCGCAAGCGGATCGGCGTGGAGCCCCGCTACCGTGTCCGGCCACCGGACTTGCGGGTGATGCTTTCCGGTGCGGATGCTGCCGTACTGATCGGGGACCCGGCGCTGCGGGCCGCCCTGCTGCGCCCTGCGCCCGCCGGCGTGGAGGTGCACGATCTGGGCCGGCTCTGGCGGGAGTGGACCGGGCTGCCCTTCGTCTTCGCGCTCTTCGCCGCCCGCCGTGAGCTCGTGGAGCGGGATCCGGCGACCGTGCGCGAGGTCCACGCGCAGCTGCTGGCAGCCCGGGACCTCGGGCTGCGCGAGGTGGACCGGCTGTGCGGGCGGGCGGCCCGCTGGGAGCCGTTCGATGCCGCAACCTTGCGCCACTACTTCACCCGGGCGCTCGACTACGGCCTGGGCCCGCGGCAACTCCTCGGCATCGCGCAGTTCACCCGCCTCGCCGGCGGCCCCGACGCGGGGTTCCCCGCCGACGCCCCCCTGGACCTGCTGGAACGCGCGGACACCGCGCCGGGGTCGCCTGGGTGGTTGCCACGGCGAAATAACAACGTTATTGTTGAATAACAGCGTTATTCAACGAGGGGGAGCCATGCACAGCACTGCGATCGGGCCCACGAACACGGTCCGCAGCATCGCCCGCAGCACGGTCGGGCTGGTCGTCGTGGACGACCACGTCGAGACCCGGGTCCAGGCCGAGCTCGCCTTCGCCGACCACGGCACGGACCTTTCCATCCGGCTCGCCTTCCCGGACGTCGAGCGCGCGCTGGGCTTCACGCGCAAGCCACAAGGCTGGTGCCGGGGCGACCTGTGCATCCCCGCAGCTGCCACCGCCGCCATCGAGGACGCCGACGCCGCAACGCTGGACATCACCGCCTTCGCCGCCCTCCTGGGCCGGCCGGTGGCGATCGAGCCGGACGCGGGGGTCGTGGTGCTCGGCGCATCGGCCGCGCAGCGGTCGGCGGCGCTGACCGGCGGCACAGCCCCCGACTTCACGCTGCCGGACGTCCACGGCGTCGAGCACCGGCTCAGTGACCTGCGCGGGCGCAAGGTGGCACTGGTCTTCTGGGCCTCATGGTGCGGCTGCCGCTACGACCTCCCCGAGTGGGAACGCCAGCATGCCGCACTGGCCGCCGAAGGCTTTTCCGTGCTGAGCGTCGCCGTCGACCGCCGTATCGAGGACGCGGCGCCCTGGATCGCCGAGGCCGCACCGACGCACCACGCGGTGATCGATGTCGACGGCAAGGTCGCGGACCTCTACCAGCTGCTCAACGTCCCGACCGTGGTCTGGATCGACGAGGAAAGCCGCATCGCCCGCCCGAACGACACCCAGTTCGCCACCGACCTCTTCCGCTCCATGAGCGGCCTGGACGCGCACAAGACGCTCGGCGCACTACGGCGATGGGTGACCACCGGCGACCCCGGCCTCGGACAGAACACGGTCGCCGAACTGACCCGCCCCAGCACGCCGGAACAGCAGCGCGCCCGCACACAAGCCACCCTGGCGCTCTGGCTGCTGCGCCACGGTCGCACCGAGGCGGCCGAAGCGCATTTCGCACGGGCAGCGGAGCTCGCACCGGAGGACATCACGACGTGGCGCAGCGCCATGCCGCTGCTCGGCGTCGACCCGATGGGCGACGAGTACTTCGCCCGGCGCACCGCGCTCGAGGAAGCCGGCGTACCGATCTACCGACCGCTGCCGGACCGGCAGTAGCACCCCTGCAGGAGAAAGCATCCTCATGCCCGCCACCTCACCGACCAGCGCCTTCGCCCGGGCCCAGGCCCAGGGCGAAGCCGCCGTGCGCGCCGCCGTGCTCGACATCGCCGCCGGGCTGCTGGCCGCAGAAGGCCCGGCCGCGCTCAGCATGCGCCGCATGGCAGCGGTCGCCGGCTGCTCCACCACCGTCCTCTACCGCCTCTTCGGCGCCAAGGACGGCATCGCAGCGGCGCTCTACCGCGAAGGCTTCGCCCGGCTGCGCCGCCGGCTGGACGCCGTGCCACGCAGCGACGATCCGGCCGAGTACCTCGCCGCTCTCGGCCGCGCATATCGCGCCAACGCCCTTGAGGAGCCCAACTTCTACAGCATCATGCACGGCGAGGCCATCCCCGGCTTCGTCCCCGACGAGGCCTCCCGCGCCGAGGCCGCCGCCAGCCTGGACGTCCTGCGCGCAGCGGCCCGTGGCTGCATCGACTCCGGTGCCTTCCGCAGCGATGCGGACGCCGACGAAATCACCGACACCCTCTGGGCGGCAGCCCACGGGGTGATCAGCCTCGAACGCGGCGGGCACTTCCCCGGCACGCTGGGCGAAGCACGGTTCCGAACCCTGACCCGGGCAGCGGTAGCGGCATTCCTTCCCTGACAGGGGCTTGCCGGCTGTGTCTGGCAATGAGGAATCCGACGGGCTGTCCGGCCAGGTCAGAGCCCTGTCCGGGACATTCCGACGGGCGGTGCCCCGAGGAATTCCAGCATGATCGCGTCCACCGTCGCAGCGTCGGCGATGGGCAGCGTGTGGTGGCCCAGCCCGGGCAGTACTTCAATGCGGGCCCGCGGCAGCAGTCGGCGGGCCCGGTCCGCCGTCGCTTCGGCGTCGTGCACCCGGCTGCGCCCGGCGAACAGCCTCTACTCCGGCATGGCGAGCGGCGCCGGGTCGAGTGTTCGCCCCACCGCCGGCCGGCCCCGCCCCTGCAGGGTTGCGCCCAGCATGTACAGGCGCTTGAAGTCCTCGTCCACGCCTGTCCCCGCGCTCTCCCAGTCGAGGAACGCGCCGACCCGCCGCTCGGTGGGCCGCAGCAGCATCGGCAGCACGCGCAGCAGATAGCCGGGCCGGTAGCCGCCGAACACCTGGGTCGGGTCGAGCAGTGCGAGGCGCTGCACCCGTTGGGGCGCGTGCAGCGCGTACGCGGCGGCCACCCAGCCCCCGTACGAGTGCCCGCACAGGGCGGCCGCCGGCAGCCCGAGCCCGTCCAGCGCGGCATCCAGCCACTCCCTGAGGTCCCGCGGCGTGCGCAGCGGCAGCCCCGCGCGTTCGCTGCGGCCGACGTCGCCGAGGATGTCGACCGCGTACACCCGGTGCCGGGCACCCAGCGCCGGGGCGTTGGCGAACCATGCTGTGCCCGTGGCCCCGCCGCCGTGGAGCAGCACCAGTGGCGGGCTGTCCGGCGGCGGGCCGTAGGCGTGCACCCGGGTCGGGCCGTACGACGGTGGGTACGGTCAGCTCCGTGGAGAGCCGGCAGGACCCGCGGCTGCGACTGGTCCATCGACTGCGCGCGGTGACCGTCGGGTTCGACCTGCTTGCCGCAAAGTCCGCTGCATGCCACGGACTGCACCCCACCGACCTGCGGGCCCTGGCCGCCCTGCTCGACGCCGCCCGGGCCGAGCGCCCCATGACCCCCGGCCGGCTCGGTGAGCAGCTCCGCCTCAACTCCGCCGGCACCACCATCCTCGTCGACCGGCTGGAGCGGCTCGGCCTGGTCCGCCGCGAGCGCGACACCGCCGATCGCCGGCGGGTCCTGCCCAGCGTCGAACCTCAGACGGTCGACCTTGGCTGGTCGTTCTTCGGCCCCGCCATCGGCACGCTGCTCACCGCGACGACACCGCCGAGCGCTTCCTCACCGCGACGACCACCGCCACCGCCACCCGTACGAACGCCGCCCCTGCCACTGCTGAGGCGTAGCCGAGCGCAGACGGGCAGCAGCGTTTCGGTGCTGGAGGTTGCAGAACAGGCCGAGGGATGGTGCCTGTCGTGTGGCTGGTCCGCCGTACGGGGGAGGGGCCCGGTCCCGGGGCATGACGCACGGCCGCACACCGCGCACAAGAGTCGTACTCATGCATGATCACTGTGAACGCCGCGCCCGCGGGCGCCGGCTCCTCGCCCGGTTCGCCGTCGTCGCGTGCCTGCCGTACCTGACGCTGAAGCTGCTCTGGATCGCTGGGGTCGACGTCGGGGTGAAGGACCTCGGCAGTCTCTCGCGGGGACAGTGGATCGCTGCGAACGCCGTGACGTTCGCGATGGACGGGATCGCAGCGGTGATCGCTCACGTCCTGACCCGGCCGCGCGGGCGGCGCGTGCGCGCGTGGCTCATCCTCTTCCCGATGTGGGTGGCCACGGGGATGCTCGTCACGCTGATGATCGCGGTGCCGGTCGGCCTCGGTGTCATCGCGGTGACCGGTGCCGGGAATCCGGCGGCCTCCAATGACATGCTCCGGCCTTGGGTGTTCGGTGTGGTCTACGGCGGGTTGTTCGCCGAAGGGCTGGTTCTGCTGTCGGCGTTCGCGCTGTACGCCGGCGAACGCTGGGGCCGGCTGCTGCGCACCCGTGTACGCGATCTGACCGATCCGGCCGGTACCCAGGGCATGCAACGGGTGCTCACCGCGCTCGCCGTGGGCTTCCTCGTCTTTTCGGCCGTGTTGCGTCTGGCGTGGGGACTGGGGGCGGATGTCGGCATGAACGCGGAGTGGATCGCCCGCCGGAACGCGATCGGTCGCACGGGCGATCTCGTGCATGGCCTGGCGGCGCTGGCCGGGGCGGTCGGCATGTACGTGCTGGTGTTCCGCCGGTGGGGCAGAGTGCGCGTGCGGGTGCCGCTGGTGATGGCATGGACGGGTGTGGGGGTGGTCTTCGGGTCTAGTGGTTGGATGGACGTGGGCCGTTCGCCGGCCACGTCGGCCTTGCTGGGGGTCGGCAATACGGCCGATCTGATTGCCGGGCTGCTCACTTTGTGTGTCGGCTGCTTCGTGCTGACGGAGCTGACGTCCGGCAGGGGCCGAACCGTCGCACCGACCGGTGCTTGACGCCGGCCTTGAAGCGCAATGGGCTCCCGTGCCGTTCCCCACCGCAGTGCGGCTGGTCCGTTACCGGGCAGGTGTGCTTGCTCCTGCGTCACCACGTCGTCGGCCGATTGATGGCATGTACGGGTTCCTCGGCGCTGATGACCGTGCTCAGAGGTGGCGTTTTGTCCGGTTGTTGACATCTGTCCTGTCGGGGTCTGGATGATCAGCACTGCCCGTGTTGGGGCGGCCGCGTGATTCTTTATCCATTGGTTTGCGCGGGGTTTTGATCTCGTGGCGGGCCGTTCTTCTCTGCTCGTACTGTCACCTATAGGAGTTGCCATGCTTCGTTCTGCCCTCCGTGCCGGCTTAGCCGTCGCCGCCCTCGCCGGTTGCGTCCTTGCCCCTACTGCGGCGTTCGCGGTCGCGTCCGACGGCGCCCGCATCGTGTCACCGGCCACGGCGTCAGCTGATCAGTGCACGGTGGTCAAGAATGGCAGCATCGGTGCGGGTATCGGTATCCGGATGACGATGAGTCCTCAGGGTCCGTCGGTCACTTTCCTCGATCCGGCTGATGACAGTCCGATCACTCGTTGGGGCACGCTCGACCGTAGCCGTCCCGCGTTGCCGCAGGGTGCGGGTATCGAGGAGGAGATTCTCAACCCGTACGGTTCGACTCCCCAGCTGCTGACCAAGACCGACGGTGGCATGGACGGCCTGTACGGACTCGTCGATTTCCCGCGGTTGCCCAAGGGCTGTTCGGTGGACAGGGCAACGGTCGTCAAGCAGTGCACCGTGGTCGAGCGCCAGGACATCGGTGCGGGTACCGAAGCGCGGATGACGATGAGTCCGCAGGGCCCGTCCGTGGACTTCTACGACGGCGACGGCAGCCGGATCACCCGCCTGGGCACCCTGGACCGAGCCCGTCCGAAGCTGCCCGAGTCCGCCGGGATCTACGAGGAAATCGTGGGGCCGAACAGCTGGACCCCGCAGCTGAAGTCGAAGACGCAGGGTGGTCCTACGGGGTACGCATTCTTTGACTTTGCCAAGATGCCCAAGGGATGCCCGCTGCACTGACCTCTGCACCACATCAGCCATCCCCGCGCCCGGCCTTGGGTTTTGGGTTTGTGCGTCGGCTCCGTGCCGGTGGTGTGTCGGAGCGGTGTGGTGTTTCGGGCCTGTTGGGGCTCTATCGCAGTAGTTGGGGGCGTGGCAGATCTGGTGCCACGGTGCCTGCAGCCTCGATCCGGTTGGCGCGTTGGGTCCGGAGCCGGTCGGCTGCCTGAGCGTACTGGGCCGGCTCTGCGCCCGCGGGATTGGTTTCTTGCGCGGCCATCGTGCGGGTGTGGGCTGTTGTGTTGTCGGTGTGCCGGGCAAGTCAGGCGTCGCTGGCGGGGCTCGAGCCAGGTCAGGGTGAACTGCGGGGCTTTGCGGGGGTTGTGGGCACCCGCGTGTGTACGGCTGCCGACCTTCCACCCCGGGCCGGCAGCAGTACCGTATCGGGGTGCGTCGTCAGTACCTGTTGGGAGTTACTGTGCACGTCCTCGGGGAACCGTGCCGTGGTGTAGTGCAGATCGCGCAGCGCGAGCCGCTCCGCGGCCTGGGGGTGTGAGGGGTGTTTCGGGGTCGGCTTTTCACGGTTCCAGTTGGGGACGGCGGGCTCGGGCTCGGGTCGGTCGGGGCTGCTCGATGCCGTCCCGACCCAGCCCGGTGTACTCCTCGCCGCGCACCACCCGGTAGCGGGTTCCGAGTACGGTGAGTTCATCCACTCGTTCGTTTTCCAGCCGGGCTACTGCCGCGAGCAAGGTACGCCGCTGCGCAGCGTTGTGCGGCTTGTTCTTCGCCCGGAACGACGACAACGAGTTGTGCTCGTCTAGTGCCTGCTGCGGACAGTTGTACTGCATTGCGATCAGGACTCGCGACCGCGGTGTCTCGCCGGCGCCCTGTGCGGCTGCCCCGGACAGCGGGCTCCGCGCCGTCGCCTTGTCCGTATTCAGTGCGCCCTGGAGCGCGTCGGTCTGCACGACCGCCTCCACCGGATGCTCCGGATACCTGATCATGATCAGCTGATCTGATCCGGGCTCATTTCCCCGTGCCTCCTACGCCCATCTTGCCGACCAGGCAGTGCCTGCTGCGGGTTTCCTGAGTATTCAGGGTTGGCCACACACCCGGCCGGGACGGTGGCGTCTCTTTCCCCGTGCAATAGCCGCGAGGAAAGAGGCGTCGTGTCGTCCTTGTCCGTGGCGGTGACGGCACTTGTCTTGGTTCGCGCAGTGTCGGCCTTACCAGCTGTTTCGTCGTCGGCCGTGCTCCCTGTGTGGTTTTGCTGGTCTGGTCGCAGATGTCACTGGGCATGGCCACCATCCGGCCGCCGCTACCACCACTGTCACCGCACCTTCCGTACTACCGCTGATGCCGTGGCCTGTGCCTGCGGCCTGCGGATGTCGTGGGTCGCGGGCTGGTGGTCGGTGGTCGGTGGTCGGTTCAGTCCTTGCTCTCGGTGGTGGTGCCCGTTACGTGGCGGCGTACGGTGTACCAGCCGGTGACTAGTGCTGCGGCGATTAGCGGCAGGCACAGTACGGTGGTGCGTGCGGTTCCTCCGTCGGTGTACATGAGGACCAGGACGCAGGCGAGGAAGGCCAGCGTTGCGAGTTCGGTCCATGGGGAGCCGGGCAGGCGGTAGGTGGGGCGGGTCAGTGTGCCGTTGCGGGTCTGTCGCCAGAAGAGGAGGTGGCAGATCATGATCATGCCCCAGGTGGCGAGGATGCCGAGGGCGGCGAGGTTGAGCACGATCTCGAAGGCGTCTGCGGGGACGATGAAGTTGAGTCCGACGCCGAGGACGCACATGCCGCTGGTGAGCAGGATGCCGCCGTAGGGGACGTGGTTGCGGCTCAGCCGGGCGGTGAAGCGCGGTGCGGAGCCGTTGACGGCCATGGAGCGCAGGATGCGGCCGGTGGAGTAGAGGCCGGAGTTGAGCGAGGACATGGCCGCGGTGAGGACGACGAGGTTCATCACGTCGCCGGCTGCCGGGACGCCGATGTGGGAGAGCACGGTCACGAAGGGGCTCTGGTCGGCGCTGTAGTTGCTCCATGGCATGAGCATCGACAGCAGGAGGACCGAGCCGACGTAGAAGAGGCCGACGCGCCACATGATCGAGTTGATGGCCTTCGGCATGATTTTTTCGGGGTTCTCGGTCTCGCCGGCTGTGACTCCGACCAGTTCGACGGAGGCGTAGGCGAAGACGACGCCTTGGGTGATCAGCAGCATGGGCAGCAGGCCGTTGGGGAAGATCCCGCCGTTGCCGCTGATCAGGGCCGGGCCGGGGACGGCGCCGTCGATGGGGTGCCGGGTGGCCAGGAGGAAGATCCCGATTGCCATGAAGGCCACGAGTGCGCCGACCTTGACGATCGCGAACCAGAACTCCAGTTCGCCGAAGATCCGCACGGAGATGAGGTTGACGGTGAGGACCACGGCGAGGGCCAGGAGTGCGATCACCCATTGCGGGACGTCGGAGAACAGGTGCCAGTAGTGGGTGTAGGTGGCGACGGCGGTGATGTCGGCGATGCCGGTGGTCGCCCAGTTGAGGAAGTACATCCAGCCGGCGGTGTATGCGCCCTTCTCTCCGAGGAACTCCCGGGCGTAGGAGACGAAGGCGCCGGAGGAGGGCCGGTACAGGACGAGTTCGCCGAGCGCACGTACGACGAGGAAGGCGAAGGCGCCGCAGACGGCGTAGGCGACGAACAGTGAGGGCCCTGCGTCGGCGAGGCGGCCGCCCGCGCCGAGGAAGAGTCCGGTGCCGATCGCGCCTCCGATGGCGATCATGTTGATGTGACGGGGTTTCAGGGATTTGCTGTAGCCGGTGTCCCCGGCGTCGGCGTGACGGGTCGTGGGGCGCTTGTCGTCTTTGAGGAACTGCTCGCTCACGCCTCGGTTCTGCCTTCCATGGTGGTGGCCGTGCGCTGAGGGCGCACGATGTCGATGAGGGCCGGCCGGCATGCCGGTGCGTCGCGTGCCGGTCTCCTGCTCCATCCGGTCGAGCAGGTGGCCCAGGTGGCCCGGATGGTCCAGGTCCGCCGGAGTGCGGCGCGGCATCCCGGCGGCCGGGATCCTGGCGTGCCGGCGCACGCCAGCAGGTCACGGGCGGTTTTCAGGTCGCGGGCGGCTTTGGTGCCGAAGGTCGGAGCTGTGGCCGTGATGGCCCACCTCGTGGGGCGGGTGCCCAAGGAGGGTGCCGCTCGCGTGCGCGTTCACCGGCTTCCTACCCCGGCGCACTCCGGGAACGGGTGTGTCGTGGGTGATGCCGGCGGCAGCGGAACGGCGCGAGCAACCGCCGCCGGGGTGACCGCCGCCTGGGGACAACCGCTGCCTGGGGACAACCGCCGCCGGGGGGGGGGGGCAGCCGCTGCCTGGGGTCAACCGGCGTAGGGGCATACCACTTCCTTCCGGGGCGTGAGAGGGGTGATTGTCGGCGGCCGGATCCGCACCCGCCCGCCGGACGTTCCCAGCCACGGCGGGCTGTGGTAGGGGGCGGTCGGGGCGCCGGCGGAGGGTTCCCCGTCCGGCACGGGATCTGCGGTCGTGCCCCAGGAGCACGGGCTTGCGTTTTTCTTGCCGCGAGCAAGAATCCTGCTGGCGTTCAACCGCAATCACAAGAAAACACATCTTCGCAACAGATAAGTGAGCCTTAACTCCGTGCACGGACTCGATCCCCGCCTGCTCGCCACCCTTGAAGCCGTCGTGCGGCACGGCTCTTTCAGCGCTGCCGCACGTGAACTCGGCTACAGCGGGCCGGCCGTCTCGCAGCAGATCGCCGAACTCGAACGCCGCGCGGGCCTGAGGGTGCTCGAGCGTCGCCCGGTGCGCGTCACGCCGGCCGGCGAGGTCCTTCTCGGCGCCGAGCAGAGCGTTCGTAACGCGTTGGCGACGGCATCGGTGGAGCTCGACGCCATGCGCGCGGGTACGGCCGGCCGGATCCGGCTGGGCGCCTTCGCCTCCGCCGCCACCAGCATCGTTCCGCAAGCGCTGGCCCAACTCCACACGGCCTACCCCCACGTGCAGGTCAGCCTGTGCCAGCTGGAACCGGAAGCGGGCTACAACCGGCTCAAGCGGGGGGAGATGGATCTGGCCCTGAGCTACGACTACGACTTCATCCCCGACCCGCCGCCCCGGATGCTGCGCCGGACGCTGGTGGCACGGGATCCGGTGGTGGCCGTGGTCCCGGAGCACCACCGTCTGGCCGGCAGGGAGGTCATCGACCTGGCCAGCCTCGCGGCCGAGACGTGGATTGCGGCTCCGGAGGCTGCTTTGCGTCTGGAGCTGCTGTCCCAGATGGCCCAGACGCCGGGTTTCCAGGCCCGCCTGCAATACGAGGGGGACGACTTCAACACGGTCCTGGGTTTTGTGGCCGCGGGTCTGTGCGTTGCCGTCATGCCGCAACTGGCGCTGGGCCGCAGCAGTGCCCGGGTCGTGGCCCGCCCCCTGGCCGAGCCGCAGTTGACGCGCTACATCTACGCCGTCCGCATCGATACCCGGCACGCCCCGCGCGCCGTCCTGGCCCTGGAGGAGATGCTCGCCGCGCAAGCACTGTCCGCGCTCTCCTGAGGCCCACCGTGCGCCGGGGGCTGAGGCTCACCGTGCGGCTGGGGGCTGAGGCCCCCCGCGCGGCGGGGACGGAAGCCGGATGTGAACAGGTTGTGGAGGTCATGTGAAAAGCAGCCAACTTGGCGGCGGCTGCACGCGCGTAGATCGCGCCGTGGCGCCAGGGTTTTCGGTGCCTCCGACTATCGGCCACGATGGCTGAAAGTTAAACTATTGGGTGTCGGGCGCACTACGTTTGCGGCGGTTGACGTTCCCCCGAGAGGAAACCCCTCATGACCGCAGCCAGCAGCGCGTCGAGAACGGCCCGTGTTCTGACCGGCTACCGCCCCGAGGACGGCTTCATGGCCGTGGAGCTGGACCCGCCTCCGGCCGAATACGTGTGGCACGACGAGCACGCCGAGCAGCAGGAGCAGCGCTACGGCCCGGGAGTTGGCTACCACCAGTGGCTGGCCGTGGACGCACGCGACGGCGCCGTCTGGTTCGGCGACACCGACTGGCGGGCCTCGCGCGAAGACCTCGCCGGCCAGCTCCCCGGCCCTCCCCGCAGGGCGCTCGGCGACGGGACCATTGCGGCCCCCGGAGTCATGGTGCAGCTGCTCGGCCACCTGACCCATGACGAACGGCGCGGCTGCTCCTGGAGGTTCTTCACCGCCGAGGAGTTGCACGCGCTCGCGCTGCGCGTACTGCCCGCCGTGCAGCGGCTCGTGGACTCGCTCCACCGGATCGGGCCGGACGGCGAGCTGGAGTGGTCGGCCGAGGCTGCCACCGCCTGGGACGACATCGAGCAGGCCGTGACCCATACCGAGGCGCCCTCCGGCGAGCTCCTGTGGCCCGCGCTGCGCACGACACCGGTCCCGTCCTGGCGCGTGGAGGTCGGCACGTTCCTGTCCATGAACCCCGACCTGTGCGACCCGTCCTGGGGCCTGGCCACGGATGCGGAACTCGATGCCTACGCCGACTACCGTCCTGAGAGCGGCTATGGAGGTGTACCGGGGCGGATGTGCCAGGCCACCGATGTGGAGATCGAGGACGGTTTCACCTTCTACGGCCACCGTGCCGCCCTGTATGCCTACCGGGCGGGGGTGTGCGGCGAGCGCACTCCGACGGACGCGCGCATCTGGCTGGAGACGACGGAGGCCGGCCGGGGCGCTTGGGAGGCGGCCAGGCCCCTCGGAGCCACTCTCGCCGACGTTCCGGACTGCGTGCTGGCGGCTCTGGCCGAACGGTTCCAGAACGCCGCGCACGAGGAGGGCCTGGTCCTGACGGGCCTGAACGCCTACATGCACCGGTTGCGCGCCGAGGAACGCGCCGCCGTCGACCAGCAGCTCGTCTTCGAAGCCGAGGAAGTCGAACGCCTCGAGACCATGCTCAAGGACTTCCGCGCCGCACGGAACCGCACCGTGACGCGGATCCTGGCCTGGTCCGACGGCCGTAGCGACGGGGAGATCGCCCGCCTGGCGTCCATGCCCGACGCCTACGTCAGCAACTGGCGGGCCCGCCTGACCGACGAACAGGTGACCGCCACATCCGCATCCTGAATCACCGTGCGGCCAAGACGGCGCCACCTCTCCCCACCCTCTCTGCCAGGGGCGGCCCACTTGCCCCCCCCGGGGGGCCCCGGGCGTACCGGCGTCGGACGCGGCCGCGCCCACCGCCACTGCGCCCGCCACCGCGCCCGCCGCCGCGGCCGCGGGCATCGCCTGCCTCGGCTGCTCGATGAGGCTGTTCTGGAGCGTTATGCCGGTTCGCGTCCGGCAGGGTCTGCGGAAAGCCAAGCGGTCAGATGCTCCAGGGCGACAGATGCGGGGCCTTGGACGGCGAGGGTCACCCTGATCGGGGCGAGGAGTTGTGCGGAGTACGGCTCCAGGGCCGGGAGGGCTTCCACGAGGATGCCGATCGCACCCGCGGCGTCCTCGGCGGCGACCGCGCTCCAGCCGGCCGGCGGGGTGTGCGGCCTCGGCGAGACGGCCAGGCCGCTGAGCAGGTGTGGCCCCCCAAGAACGAGCAAACATGGCCAAACCTCACATCAAGAGCCGGGAAATCCATAAGTCGCCACCATCCGCAAATTCCTGCCTCCCGTCGACTTGCGGGGTGACAGCGGACGCCCCGCGCTGCGCCGCCGCTCGGCGTCAGTGCCGCCATGAGGGCCGCCATGAGTGCCCGTACGTACGGCGGCCGCCTGCCCTGCGCTGGCACCCAAGTCCGTTTGAAGCGCCTGAAGTTGGTGGGGGCCGGCGGGTTGTGGTCGTCCACAGGGCCTGGTAGGAAAGTTTCCTAACGATTGCAATCGCTGCACTGCTCTCATCCGACACGCCCTCACTGGAGGTCATCCATGCGTGCCCGATCGATAGGCAAGGCGATCCGCAAGCCCGCCACCGGCCTGGCCCTGGGCCTGGCCCTGCTCGCCGTGCCGGCCACCGCCGCCGCCAGCCCGGCATCCGACGGCGCCGGCCAGTCGTCCGCCGCCGCTCACCGCGTGGCCAAGGCCGCGTCCGGGCTCGACGACCCGGCCAAGAAGGAGATCGCCATGCAGCTGGTCTCCAGCGCCGAGAACTCCTCGCTGGACTGGAAACAGCAGTACGCCTACATCGAGGACATCAACGACGGCCGCGGCTACACCGCCGGCATCATCGGCTTCACTTCCGGCACCGGCGACATGCTGGACCTGGTCGAGCGGTACACCCAGCGCAAGCCCGACAACGTCCTGGCCAAATACCTGCCCGCGCTGCGCCAGGTCAACGGCAGCGACTCGCACCAGGGCCTGGACCCGGACTTCACGGGGGACTGGAAGGAGGCCGCCCAGGACCCGGAGTTCCAGCAGGCGCAGGACGACGAGCGGGACCGGGTGTACTTCAATCCGGCGGTCGAGCAGGGCAAGGCCGACGGGATCGGGGTGCTGGGCCAGTTCGCGTACTACGACGCGCTCGTGATGCACGGCAACAGCAGCGACGCGACCAGCTTCTCCAGCATCCGCGAGCGGGCGATGGCCGAGGCGAGAACGCCGGCCCAGGGTGGCGATGAGAAGACGTACCTGAACGCCTTCTTGGACGCGCGGGTGTGGGCGATGAAGCAGGAACCGGCGCATAGCGACACCAGTCGGGTGGACACCGCGCAGCGCGTCTTCCTCGAACAGGGCAACTTGAACCTGGACCCGCCGCTGGACTGGAAGGTCTACGGCCAGTCGTACCACATCGACTGAGCCGCTCGGCGGCCCGTACCGTACCCGGAACCTGGCGCGGTACGGGCCGCCGTCAGCATGAACGGCCGGGCGGAGCAGGGCTCCGCTCCTGCACGGGCCGGTGCGCCGCCCGCCGGCTCATGCAGCAACCGGAGGCGGTGGCAGGTGTGTGCGTGAGGGCGCGAACCTGGCGATGGCCTGCGGTTGGGCGAGGATGAGCAGGCCCTCCAGGACTTCGGCGCGCTCCGTCGGCAGAAGGTCCTCGATCGCTACGGGGACACCAGCCCCGACACCCACCTGCTGAGGGCCCAGACGGCCTTCCTGCAGTTCCCTCAGTGACCTGTCCTCAAAAGCGAGCATGTCCCCTGCCAGCGCCTCGGCGCTCCGCGCGGGCTCGCGTCGTTGACGTCGCGCGGCGGCGAGGGATGCCGGAAGAAGGACGCCGCGCAGCTGCCGCTCACGATCCGCCAGGTGGGGTACTCGCTGATCTTTGACGGCGTGCTCGTCAAGGAGGAGCGGACCTGCAAGCGCCTGGTGGAGGTGCTGGCATGGCCCTCCGCTCGGGCCGGTCCCGTGGGAGGCGCTGCGCGACGACACGGAGATCACCGCCGTGCCCGTGGCCCACGACATCCCGGCAGGCTTCCACCAGCCCCTGCTGCAGGCCGCCCCGGGGATTCCGCCTCGACCGGCAAGCCGGCCAGGAGGCGCGGCTGGAGGCGTGGTCGAAAGACGGCGGGAACGGTCAACCAGCTCGTGGCCGTCGCCGACCCCTATGGCGTACCGGTGTACTCGGGCTCGGGGTTCAACGGCCTGCCGGCGAAGCGGGGCGCCGCGCTGCGTGCCGGGACCGACCGGCACCGGGCCGTGCACATCTTCGTGATCTGCGACTGGGACCAAAGCGGCGTTCACCGGTTCTCCGCACGGGCCGAAAACGTCGCCGCTTTCGCCGCTGTGGATGCCCCGGGCGCCGACGTCGTCTTCGAGCGCCTAGCGGTCATCGAGCAGCAGATAGCCGACTACCACCTGCCGACCGCACCGCCGAAAGCCACCGACCGCCGTTCGTTCCCGGGCCGTTCGACCACCCAGACCGAAGCGCTCCCGCCCGACGTCCTGGCCGACGTCCTGGCCGGAGTCCACGCTCGCCCTGCACGACCGCGCCCGCTACACCGACGGCTGCGCCGCCTACCCCGTACCGCCCTGGGCAGGCGTCTTCTTGCGGACCGCGGCCTGCTTCGCCCGGCTGATCTCCCACGAGGGCCAGGAACTGCTCGTCGTGCCAGACGACCGTGTGCACCTGCTGCGTGTTGCGGAGACGGCCAGGCTGCGCCCGTCCCAGCCGCCCGCGGCCCGCCGCCAAGACCCGGTCAGGCGTGTGGAGTGGGACTGGCGCGAGCGGCAGGAAGCTGAAAGGTACAAAGCGGTGCCGGCCAGTCGCGTCAGGCCCTTGCGACGCTGAACGCCCTGACGCGTTCGCTCGACAGGGCGGACTCAGCCGATCGAGAAGTCGGCGAACTCGATGTCGTTGAAAGCTACGTGCAGACCGTGGGCGCGGTGGCCCCCTTCGCGAAAGTAGGCGTGCCCCAGCGCACGGGCGAGTATCACCATCTGCTGCTGCTCACCCGCGCCGGCATCCCGGGCGGCGAACAGCTCCCGGGCCACCTCTCCGGGCAGGTCCTGGGTGATCCACCGCACCCGCGGATCGTCCGAAGATCCTGTTGGCGCGGCGAACCCGAATCGCGCCCTGGTATGGAAGACGAACCCGTCAGCTTCTGCCTGTGCACGCCGACGGGCCCGTATCCGTGGCTGCCACCGAGCCAGGACCGCTTCCTCGATCGCCCGGGCCTGCATCGGCCCCGGCAGGCGGCGCGCTCCTGGCTTCTTCGTCACCCACCGCTGCACAGTGCGCTGCGAGACCCCCAGCACGGCGGCGACCCTCCGGGTGGAACCGCGGTGTGCCGCCAGCAAAAATCGCAGGCGTGCCTCGGTGCTTGAAGGAACGGGTCGGGTGCGCAACGCGCGCTCCAATCCCTGCTCGATCTGTCCCACGTCCGTCTCTCCAAGCGACCAGCCGGCAGAGCCAGCACCCCGCAGTCCGTAGTGTCAGTTCTGCCACGTCAACTAGGCCCCGCCTGCCAGCTTCTGCATTCTCGGGACGGCACCGGCTAACGCAGGCTACGAGCCCTTGGGCGAGCATCGGCGACAAGCTGGTCCCGGGTCACGGACGGACGCCGCCGGCATCCTGGTGTTGTCCTCCCTCCCAAAAAGAGTGAGTGGGTGTTTTCGATCTCCGGATCCGGGATCGAAAACACCCGCTTACGGGACTGGCGTACGTCCAGGTGGTACATCCCCTTGGTGGAGTGGAAGGCGGTGTGACGTGGACACCGAGAATCCCCCGCCGGCGGACACGTTGGTTTTCCGGGATGTGATGGACGTTCATCAAGACCGACGCCCTGGCGTCGCCCTCCAAATACGAATTCCTCGAGGAGGCCGACGACATCACCGCCGACCCTCGGTACACGGCGCTGCTGGCCGCGATCACCGCAGTCCACCGCCCGGGCACCACTGCTGCCGAATACGCCCGCGCCGCATGGCACGCCCTGCGCACCCCCACCGGGGCGGCGCAGTGATCACTCCGCACCGATTCCGAGCGTGACCGGCGGGTCGGCGCCTGGCTCGCCGAGTTCGCCGCGGCCGCCGGCCTATAGAGGGAGGACATCCTGCACCAGCTCGCCACGGCGAGCGCCCTCGGGCTGAACCTACCGGTCGGCCAGACCGCCTCGCAGGCCCGGGCAGGCAGTGAGCCGCAGCCTGCAGGAGTCGTACGACAGCGGCCTGGCGACGCGAAGGGGGTGTCGAGCCATAGATCCATCACGGTGTTGCCGCGCGGCCGCGCCCATGCAAGGGCGAGCGGCGGGTGAGCCGGCCGGGGGTCCGGTCGGCTCCGAACGGGTGCCTCGGGGAACCCTTCGTGATCAATGATCGAGGTGCTGGGAACGCTGGATTTCGACGTACCGCCGTTCCTGCGCGGCACGTGCCGACCCCGAGGTCCAGAGAGGATTTCTTCATGGGCGAGAACGAAGAGGAAAAGCCCGACCAGACCGCCGCTTGCACGCGCCCCGACCGGAGCAACGCCTACGTGTCGAGCGCTGGCGAGCAGATCACCTCCAGCAGCCGGCCCCTCCCGCAAATCACCACTGTGGGGCAGAAGGTGCTCGACGCGGGCGGCGGCATCTTTTCCACCAGGTTCACGCCTCAGCTTCTGGACACAGATCTGTCGGGTCTCTCCGACGACCAGAAGGCGAAGTTCCGGGACAACCTTCTCAAGAAATTTGGGGTCGGGATCTCCCCCATGGACATGGCGAAGGGGGGCTCGTGCGACACGCTCGGAAAGGTGATCTCCTTCTACGAGGCACGCGACAGCGAAAAAGCCTCCAAGAGCGTTCTCTTCGGCGCTAACTACAAGCCGAAGAGCTTCTGAAGCCGAAGCGTCCCGCTGGCTGAGTGCACGCTCACTTCCGGTACTTCCGGCTTCCCGCCCCTCGCCCCGCCGGCCGAGACGGGACGAGGGGCTTTCCGTATCGAGTGCTGTGCCCCCTGGTGCGATGTGCCGGTTTGGTGTCAGTGGGTGGGTGTCAGTGACGGCACGTCAGTACTGGATGGTTTCGCTGGCGGGGTCACTGCCATGGGGCGGTGCATGCGACGGCCGCAGCTGCCATGGGGCGGCGGTACACCCCACTCCGCTCCACTGTCTCGGGAACGGTACTTCTGAGGCCGACGGAGCGAAGTACTGCGCCTTGGCCGCTTCCGGTGCAGGCGCCTTGGCGGCACGTGAAGGTGGCCGCTTCGGTTGAGGGACTTCAGGTGTGTTCGTTGCGGTCTTCGCTGCGGCGGCCGCCCAGGGCTGGGCCCGGGGCCGGACGAGTGGTTGGTCGGGCAGGGCTGGGCGCACCGTGGCGCGTGTGCGCAGCGTCGGTGCGCCTCGCTCCTGTGGGGAGTCTGGCGCGCCGAGGGTTGGTCGGTCGTTGGGTCTGTCGACCTGTCCTTGGGGTCAGATCAGGGCGAGGTCGCCGTTGATGTCGATGTCGGTGGGGACGAGGCGGGTGCCGGCGGCGGTGAGGGTGAGGGTGGTTTCGCGTCCGGGGTGGAGGGGTTCGGTGCCGGTGACGGTCACGCGGACGCCGCGGTCGACCTGCTCGCAGGAGGTCAGGGTGGCGCCGCCGCCGATCTGGAGTCCGTCGGCGGCTTCGGTGGGGAGGTGGAAGGTGAGGGTCCAGTCGGTCTGCGGCTCGGTGTCCTCGGGAGTGAGGATCCGGACCGTGGTGGTGGGGCCGCTGTGGTCGGCGGAGGGTTCCTCGGTGATGGTGAGGGTGTGCCGGTCCGGGGACGGGGACAGGGGGAACGCCGGCAGGATGGCCCAGCGCGTGGCGGGCGCGCCGAGGACGGCGGTGCTGGTGGCGTCCACCCCGAGGGTGCCGGCGGTGTCGCTTGCGGAGTCGGCGTTGCCAAGTGCCCAGGTGCCGTCGTTGTTGCCGGTCAGGGCCCAGGAGGCGGCATCTGCCGGTTCGAGGCTCTGCACGGCCTGGCCGTCCTGGAGCGTGAGGGGCAGGCCGGTGTAGTTGTTGACGAACGTCCAGGTGCCGTCGGTGGCGCCGGGGATGGCGGTCCACATGCTGCTGCGGGCGCCCGGGGTGTCGGTCAGGACGGCGCGGGCGGGTGCGGTGAAGGTGTAGCGGTCCCAGTCGAGCATGCGGCCGCTGTCGGGGTCGACGAGGTGGTACGACTTGCCGGTCTGCACGTCGAATTTCTGGTTCTCGGGGGTGAACTGATTCTCCACCGGCCGGAAACCCACGACCATGCACTGGGCCACCCAGTTGGCAGGGCCGTCTTCGCGCTCCTCGTTCCTGAGGATCTCGACCTGGGAGACCTGCCAGTCGGGGATGCCGAACTCCCACGCGTAGTTGTGCGAGTCGACGTCGCTATACCACGCCCCCGCCATGTGTGAGGGGTGGCCCTTCTTGGTGATGATCTTGAAAGCAGCCAGCCGCAGGTAGTGCGGAGCGTGGCACTTGACCACGCCCACCGAGACTTTCTCGATGTAGTCGCCGGGCTTGGGGCGCCACGGCGGTTGGCCCGAGTGCCCGCCGCCGCTGCCCTTGTAGCCGCTGTACTCGTCGTCCGTGTGGGTGGTCAGCCCGGACTGGTGCCAGACGGCGTTGACGTCCCGGAAGGCGGCCGCGAAGAGGGCGCCTTCGCAGGCCCATACCTTCAGCCAGTCCAGGCGCGGCTTCTCCGGCCGCTTCGGGCCGGGGAACGCTCGCTTGGCCCACCGGTCGAAGAACTCGCCTTCGCAGCGCCCGAACGGCCCGAGCCACAGCTCGACGTCGCGGGAGATCGGCTGCGGTTTCCAGTCGGGGTCGGCCAGGTACCCCCACAGCACCATGTACTCCCAGGCCGCCAGGTACATCTCCCGCTGGTATCCGGCGTTCGCGCTCCAGTGCCACAGGGTGCGCTTTTGCCCTTCGATGTAGGTCTTGGCCACGTGCTGGCAGTACTTGCCGCCGCCGGCGACCTCCCAGTTGTTGTTCTTCCAGATCAGCGCTTTTCCGTACTCGGCCAGGTCTGCCTTCGCCTGGTCGCGGTCGCTGGCGTTGAAGCCGAGCTTGTCCCAGTTGTTGTACTTGTCCCGCAGCAGCATCAGGTGCAGGTTCGCCGCCTGCGCGTAGAAGTGCAGGACGTCGTACTTGTAATCGTCGACGGCGAACTTGTCGATGTGGTCGCGGACCCGGGCGATGGCGTTGTCCATCGCCCGGCGTGTGCTCTCCAGGTTCCCGCCGCCGCTGCGGACCTTCTTGGCTTCGGTGGCATAGGCCTTGGCGGCCGTGCACATGCCTACCAGGTCCTGTTTGACATGCTGGTTGTAGAAGGTCTGGATGTTCGTGCGGACCAGCTGCTCGATCCGGTCCTTCATCGCCAGGAAGACGTCTTCCTTCTCCTCCGGCCAGATCGCGTCGAAGATGATCTCCACACCGAGGGAGATGAACTGGCCGCCGGGGAAGAACCCGCAGGCCATGGTGATCGCCCGTTTGGTCCATTTCTGCACCACGGCGGGATCCGCGTTGATGTGCAGCCCCGTGTCGCCGCCCTCCCCGTACACCCGCAACGGCTCCTGCTCGACTGCTTGCTGATCCAGCACTGCTACCTCCGGTCGATCGTTCGGGCGATCACTCACAGCCCGAGGGGCCTCCCGCGGGCGGGCTCAAGAAGGGACGAGGGGCGCGAGGGGCCTGGAGCGCGGCGCCTGGCCACCTGCGCGCCGGTGGAGTCCGCACGCCGGCGGCCAGCCACCAGCCGCAGTGGTGCAATCACCGGTGGCGTGCGAAGCCCACACATCTCCTCGCTGGTGTGGTTCGCCCCGCATACGGTCCGCGCGCAGCGGCGCCGCGGGAGTGCCGGGTCAGTCGAGTTCGGTCTGGGCGAGGATCTGGGCCAGGACGTGCCAGGACAGGTCGGAGTAGGTGGTGAAGACCTTCTCGGTGTGGTCGGTCTCGTCGATGTAGTGGAACCGGTCGCGGCTGGGGTCGAGGCCGGAGTAGGTGCTCAGTTCGGTGTCGTTGAGGTAGACGTGGAAGCTCGCGGCGAACTGGTCCGACTTGTTGAGGTACCCAGGGCCGGTCGCGGTGGTCGTGCCGCCGTCGAAGGGGCAGTAGACCTTGTGCACGGCGAAGGTGTCCCCGGCCAGCCACGCGGTCTGCCCGGGAGTGAGGGTGTAGAGCCCCATCTTCTCCGCGTTCCACGCGAGGGAGCCGTACGCCATGATGTCGAGCTGGCCGGTGAGGCAGTGGATGATGCCGGTGGTGTGGCCGTGGGAGTGGATCGGCGAGTAGTGCTGCGCCGGCCAGATCTCCAGCACCGCCGGGGACCCGAAGTCCCCGCTCGGCGGCACGTACACAGCCAGGTAGTCGTCCTTGGCCCAGTGGTCGTACGTGCCCTTGCCGGTGCAGGCGACGCGGATGTACGGCGGGTGGGAGCCGTCCTCCTTCGCCTTGTCCATCAGGATCCGCCGCAGCAGCCCCGGCTTCTTCCCCGACTCGACCGGGCGCAGGTGGTGGCGGATCGCCTCGGTCTCCTGGACCGACAGCCGCAGGCCGTGCGCCTTGCGCGCCAAGTCCATCACAGCCGGAGGGACCATCAGCTGCTGTACGAAGCCGTCGAACGATACCGGCTGCGCGATGGTCAGCGCGGGCACCATCCGCTCCGCGGCGACACGGAGCCTGCGCTCCTCCTCCCTGGTGGTGTGGAACGGGTGCGTGGTGGTGGGGACGGCGGTGTCGATGACGGTCACAGCGAAGCTCCTGGGCAGCGTGGGCGGTGAAGGTGGAGCCGAACGGCGCGGGTGCGGCGCCGCTGGCGGCGTGTCGCTTGCTCGATGCAAGGGGCCGGCGCAGGACGAACGAGGTCCGCCCCGTGGGGCCGTGCGTCTTTGACGTACATCACCCAGCCGCTGGGTTCACGCCCGCCACGGCGAGGAGGCTGTCCGGGGGTACCGGGGTACAGCCGTCATCGGGGATGAGACTGAATCCGAACCCACTGCAACTGCAACACCGAGCCACGTTGCACCTCTGACCTGCACGCTTATGCAGGCCGCAGCCTTCATGATCTGCGTTGCACCACCGCGATGCAGCCCCCACGCGCACGAGAGCCGGGACCATTACGGCCCCCGGGGCTCGTACGGTCTGGCGCGCCACGGCCGGACAGTGGTGCTCAAAAGCCGTGCTGCTTCTACGGTGGGTGAGTGAGTGCGGCTGGCCTGGGCGGGGAGGTCGCACTGGGATCATTTTTCGATGGTCAGGTCTTCGTAGACGAGCGTTACCGTCTCGATCGCTGTGCCGGCATCGTTTGCGGTCAGAGCCGGGCCCTCCCACGATGAGGCCCAGGCGTTCACGAGGTTGACACGCGCAACCGCTTTCTCCTTGCCATCAAGAAGCGAGATCGAGAGATCCGGTTGTGTGGGATCGGGACCTCCACTGGCCGCCGTCCGCTTGACCCAGTCGTTCCACTGCCCGCTTGCGTCCATAGGCCCGGACAAGGTGACGTCCCGGAGCTGTCCCCCACCGGGGATTTTGCGGGTGAGGAGTTGACCGTCCGGCGGGACTGCCTTCGGCCCGATGTAGTCCTGCAGGCCATCGACGTTCTGGTAGATGGCCACTCGGTTCTTGCCCAGATCCATGACAAAGGCATCCGGCCTGGGTGAAACGCCGACACCCATGTGAGCCCCTTTCGGTTTCGCCCTCAATGGCACAGCCCGTCATCCGAGAACCCGGACACCAGACGCGACTCGGGCTTCAGCCGCAGGAGCTTCCCCTCCGCACCAGCACACCATGCGCAAGCCGCGCACCCGTCCCACGAACGAGTCACACGACCTCTGCGCCTCGGAGGAGATATGCCCTTCAGACGTATCTCCTCCGAGACCCATCACGTCACGTGACGACCAACCGAGGAAGCGGGACGGCTTCTTATGCCCAGTCCATGCCCAGTTCCGCGAGCGCGGCGAGTTGGTCGGCGTCCAGCCGACCCCTCCTCGATTTTGTGTTCGAAATCCATACGCCGAGTTTCACGGTCACCGGCTCTGCTTCGCCGTCGATGGTGATCTCCTCGGTGTGGCCCCTCGGCACAGGCCGGTGGGTGCCTTCGCGTTGGACCCATTGGGTGAGGGCCGCCAGACCGCGCTGGAACGCCTGCTGCGCCTTGCTCGGGCCCTTCGTGGCGCCCTTGGCCGCCGGGGCGGGGGACGGTGCCTCGAGAGGCTTGATGCCCAGCGTGGACAGTCGCTCCTGCTGCTCGGGCAGGAGCCGCGCCCAGTTGGCCGGCTGCTTCTGCTGCTGGAGCCATTTGCCGATGTCGTCGCCGTCCATGAGTACGCCGGGCTGGATCTCGGGCAGGTGGCCGTCGGCGTCGACGAGGTCCGCGAGGATGCGGTAGTGGCGCTGCCAGTTGAGCGGCCACGGGCAGTTCCAGTCGGGGTCGATCGCGGCCAGCTGCTTCGCGCGCTGCTCCGCCCGCTTCGGGTCCTTTCCGAGACCGCCCTTCCGGCGGAGGTTGGCCATGTGCTGCCCGATGGGCACCATGGCCTCGCCTTCGCCCCACATCGCGTCCTGGCGGGGTGCGAGGTGCCCGGTGGCCCGCCGGTACGACCTGAGTGCGGCGAGCTTGGCCTCCCACGCCTCCTCGCCCGGCTCCCAGACCATGCCGGCCTCCGGTGCGTCCAGCAGGGTCTTGCGCCGCTCCTCCAGCTCCCCGGCCCGCAGTGCCTTGCGCTGCTGGTGCACCCACCTGCCGAGTGGAAAGTCCTTCGTGACCCCCACTTCGACCTCGGTGTCGTAGGGCACGGCGTAGAGGCCGGTGATCTCGTTCTCCTTGCGCCAGCGCAGCAGAGCTTGGTAGCCCTCCAGCCACACCAGCGACTCCGGACGGTAGACGCGGGTGCGCAGGAAGGCCGCGATGGTCGCCGCGTCGCGCGGGGTGGAGAAGTGGAGCAGGGCGGACTCGGCAGCTGCGTCGGTGTCGCCCTGCTCCTGGCCCTCGCCGGGGCTCGCGCCGCCGGCTCCGACGATCCGCCCCTCTTCGTCCCGCCGGAGGTGGACCTTGCGCTTGCCGCTGGTGAGCGCGCGGGAGGCGAGTTGCTCGACCAGGCGCTCATCATGCGAGCGCAGGCCCTGAAGGACGGCTACAAGGGGGCGGAACGAGGCGCTGGCGACCATGTCCTGTGGGTCTTCGCCGGGCTCCAGGAACACCGGCACGATGATCCGCGCCACCTTCGTGGAGCCGTCGCGGTTGAGGCGGAGCGCCCGGCCGATGTTCTGGACGATCTCCACCTGCGAGCCGCGGGTGTCCGCGAAGCAGACGGCCTCGACGCCCCGCTCGCCGGTGATGTCCACGCCTTCCCCGAGCACTCGCACCGAGGCGAGGAACGCGCGGTGCACGCGCCGGCCGTCAGCGTTGATGCCGTTTGCGAATTGGCGCAGGACCTCGCGCCGCTCGGACACGAGGTGGTCGCCGCACAGCCACGCCGACCACACGCGGTCCGGCGGTACGTGGCGGCCGGCCTCCAGCTCGTAGAAGTCGGCGCCGATCGACGATGCGGGGAGCCGGCCCGCGGCGGCCAGGTCGGCGTCGGAGACATCGTTCACGTACAGCTCGGCCGCCGTCTCCGGCAGCTTCTCTGCGAACGCTGCGGCTTCCTCCACCCGCTGGTGGAACGTCATCACGGTGCGCAGGTTCCACTTCGCGGCGTGCTCCAAGAGCGCCGTCTGCAGGAGCGCCATGCGCCGGCCCCGCAGCGCCTCGTCCGACTCCCCGTAGACCGGTGAGGGGTCGCGGATCTCCAGTACGTCGATCTCGAACCCGGCGAGGATGCCCCGCTCGATCGCCTCCGAGAGCCCGAGCTCGGCGATCCACGGCCCGTAGGTGTCCGAGTCCTGGCCCATCGACGCCAGTACCAGCTCCTGGCCGTCCGTACCCTTCTGGGGCCGGGGCGCGGCGAGGATGCGCGGCGTGGCGGTGAGGTAGAACCGGAAGTCTGCGGGGATCCGGGCATTGTCGTGGATCGCGGCCCACGGTCGACCAAGATCACCGGCGGTGCCGTGGGCTTCGTCCACGATGGCGAGGTCGAAGCCCGCCATGCGCTGGCCGTACAGGCGGTCTCCGCCCGCCAGAGCGGCCTCCAGCGGCCCACGAACCTTCTGCTGACCCAGGGGAGCTTCGATGTCCTCCCGGTCCACCAGGGAGGCGTACGTGGCGAACACGACCACCGGCCCGGACCCCGCCCACAGCGCGAGCTGGATCGGGTTCGTGGTGGTGCGCACCCCGAGCTCGTTCAGGACCGGGTCGTTCTCCAGCGAGCACACCGCCACCATCGGGGCTCGGTGGCCCACCACCCGCCACGCCTGGGCGGTCTGCACGAGCAGGTCCAGGGTCGGCACCGTCACGAGGATCCGCCCGTCCCGGAAGCACTCCAGCGCGCACGCGGCGGCCGTGATCGTCTTACCCGACCCGGTCGCAGACACGATCGTGGCCCGCGCACCCTCCGGCGGCACAGATGATCTTGCAGGGAACCCCACCCATTTCCGGATAGCCGATTTCTGGTCGACCTGGTGCTCTTTGAGCTGAATCACTGACATTTCCGTGCCTCCCCGACGCCAAATTCTAGTGGCCGTTTAGACGGCCGAGTGAGGGGCGCAGGCCGTACCGGCGTTGCTCCAGATCGACCCATCCGCGAGATGCCAGCCGCCGGACTTTCCGTCCGTGAAGGACGGCTTGTCGTCCGGGTCGTAGTGCCCGGCCTCGCATGTGCAGTGGATGACGCCCCCGCTGGACAGCTCCACCGTCCGCGCCGTGCACAGGCCGCCGGCATCGCCCAGCGCCTCCAGCACCCGGCGCCGCTCGGTGGTGTGCGGGTGCGTGCGGCAGTACGGCCTCCCGGACGAACGCCTCCAGCCGCACCAAGTCCGCCCGTTCGCGTTGCCGCACGTCCGCGATATGTACGACCAGCTCAGCAGCCCCGGCCGACCGGCCCTCGCGCCGCACCCAGTCTCGGTCCACGATGCCCACCAGAGCCTTGCTCACGGCCATCACACCCGCGTGCCAGCCCTGCCGGAACTCTTCACCCCTGGCGCCCGTGTACCTATCGCGCTCCACGACCTCGCACTGCGCCCCGGCGACCGCTCCGGCCACCAGGTCGTCCGCCTCGCTCGCGGGAGCGCCCTGTGCTTCCAGGAGCGCGAACAGCTTCACTTGGGCGTTCACGCCCGCTGTCTGGTACTGCGTCACCCGGCGCAGGGAATCGCTGCTCAGCTCGGGGTCTGGTCCGGTAGATTCGTGGTGACCGGTCATTTGCGACCGTTCCTCTCGGATTTTTTGGAAGGTCTCCGGATGGCCGGGGGCGTCTCGTGTTTTCGCCAACGGTACATGCTGCATCTACCTGATGCACCCACTACGCTAGAACCCGACACGAACGAGCACCCCCACTCTCTTAGCCAGCCTGGTCCGCGTCAGCGGGCCTTGACGAGGAGCCGGAGGCGAAGCCGCAGGCACCTCGTCACCAGGTGCGGGAGCGAAGCGGACGCACCCACGAGCCGCGCAGCGGCTCGTGATAACCCTTCAGGCTCCGGAGCGAAGCGGAGGAG
>NZ_BAAASL010000029.1:0-64860 GCF_039532865.1 Streptomyces luteosporeus | reverse complement strand
GCATAAAGAAGCGCCGTTCTCGATCGGACGGCGCCGTGCGACTCAGCCATTGTTAGCGGCGCTCGAAACCCCTGGCAAAGCCCCCCAATACGGCCTTCTTTCGTGCCCGAGCACACGTCAGGGCCACCACGTCGGCCGATACCAACGACCCTCTTTCATAGGTGATCCAGGTCTCATGGGCGGGCTCACATTCCGGCACCCTCCGCCTCACTCACCGCCCTCCGGACGCTACGCGGCGCTGTCGTCCTTCTGGACGAGTCCGGCGGGGCGGAGCGGCCGCTCCGGCGGTCCACTGGAGGGGATGTCCGCCCGTACGAAAGGAAGCCCCGTGGCCGAGCCCGAGAAGAAACGCAAGAAACTCTCCGACAACGCCGAATTCCTGCTCAGCGGCATGCCCAGGGCGGAAAGGGAGCGGGCGCTGCGCGAGAAGACGCCCGAGGAGCTGGACAAGGCCGGGGCAGAGGTGCGCAGCGCCCTCGCGGAGGACGACGAGCGGCGGTAGAGCCGCGGGCGGGCGCCCCGCTAGCGGTCGGTCCCGGTTGACGGCAGGTAGCGCGGTGCCCGCCAGGCGTTCAGGTGGTGTTCCACGGCTGCGCCCAGGGACAGCAGCCCGGCGTCCTGGTGGTCGCCGGCCAGCAGGAGGAGGCCGACGGGGAGCTCGCCGACGGAGCCGGCGGGTACGGACAGGGACGGGTATCCGGCCACGGCCGCCGGGGTGGAGGACGGGATCACGTCGTTGTCTCCGCGGGCGCAGTCGGTGGTCCAGGCGGGCGGGTTCGTCGGTGAGGCGATGGCGTCCAGGTGGTGGGCGGCCATGGTCTCGTCGATGGAGCGCCGGGAGAGGTCCTTGAGCTCGGTGCGCATCGCCCGGTACTGCGGGCTGGTGGTGGGCGGCGCGGCGAGGGCCTGTTCGAACAGCTCCTGGCCGGCGAAGCAGGTCCGCTCCGCCGGGTGGGTGCGGTTGAACTCGATCAGTCCGGCGAGGTCGCGCGGCCCGTTGCGGGTGGGGAGGTAGGTGTCGATGTCGCGGTGGAACTCGCTCAGCAGGGCGGGGAACTCGAGCTCGGCCAGTCGTTCCTGGTACGGGAGGGTGACCTCGACGACTTCGGCCCCGGCTGCGCGCAGCTTCTGTGCCGTGCGGGTCATCACGGCGTCCACCTGCGGGCCGAGGGCGGGCAGGCGCCACAGGCCGATCCGCCGCCCGCGCAGGTCGTGGCTCGGGGCGGGGGCCGGGGCGGCGGGTGCGGGGCGTGCGGCGGTGTCGCCGGTGAGTACCGCCAGGGTGAGTGCGGCGTCGGTCACGTTGCGTGCCATGGGGCCCGCGGTGTCCTGTTCGGCCGAGATGGGCACCACACCGGCCTGGCCGACCACTCCGAGGGTGGGTTTGAGTCCGACCACGCCGTTCATCCCGGCCGGGCAGACGATGGAGCCGTCCGTCTCGGTGCCGATCGCCACCTGTGCCAGTGACGCGGCCAGGGCGGCGGCCGATCCGGCGGACGATCCGCAGGGGTTGCGGTCCAGGACGTAGGGGTTGTGGGTCTGGCCGCCCACGGCGGACCAGCCCGATGTGGGCTTGGCGGCGCGGAAGTTCGCCCATTCGGACAGGTTGGTCTTGCCCAGGATCACGGCTCCGGCCCGGCGCAGCCGGTTGACGAGGGCGGCGTCGGTGGCCGGTGGGCGTCCCGCGAGGGCGAGGGAGCCCGCTGTGGTCGGCAGGTCGCGGGTGTCGATGTTGTCCTTCAGCAGAACCGGGATGCCGTCGAGGGGGCCTAGGGTGCGGCCGTGGCGGTGCCGGGCGTCGCTGGCGGCCGCTTGGCGCAGGGCCGTGGGATCGGTGCGCAGGACTGCCTTGATCCTGGGGTTGATCTCCTCGATCCGCCGCAGGTAGGCGGTGGTCAGCGCGGAGGAGGTGAGCGAGCCGCCGGCCATGCGGGCCTGCAGCTCGGGGATGGTCACCGTGTCGAGGTCGATGCCGGCCGGCCCGGGCGCGCCGGCCGGCGGCGGGCTGCCCGCGCCGGGTTCGGTGGCGTGTGCCCGCGGGCCGGCCGGTGCGCCCGTCCAGACGGCTGCCGCCGTCAGGGCGGCGATGAAGGTGGCGGTGGTGGGTGCCGTACTCCTCGCAGTTCTCTTCTTCCCCATGGGGCACAGCGCACTACAGGTCCGCTCCCCCGCGCAAGGGTGCTGCCTCACGGCTCCCGGTAGAGGGACAGGCACACCATGTCGGCCTCGAAGCCGAGCGAGCGCCAGAACCGGTGGTCGTCGTGGGCCCCGGCGCACGACAGGTAGCGGACGGTCCGCGCCCCTTGTGCGACGAGCCAGTCGGTGGCGGCCCGGGCGAGTGCGCGGCCCGCCCCTTGCCCGCGGTCGCCGGGGACGACGTACAGGGCCTCGATCTCGCCGAGGAGTCCGGGCAGCAGGCCGTCGCCCGTGCTGATGCGGCCGTTGACGAAGCCGGCGAGCCGGCCGCCGGGGTGCACGGCGACGAGACAGAACGCGTCGCGGTGCCACGCGGACGCGGCGAGCATCCGCGAGACGTCGCGGCGCGCCCGCTCGGTGAGCGGACGGCCGTCCCCGGTCTCCCGGCACATGTGGTCCCACAGCGTGCCGGCGGCGTCGCCTTCGCTCTCACAGATCCGCCTGATGTGCATGGTTTTGATGGCTTCCTTCCGTTTCCGTCGGGTGGATCGGGTGCGGGAACGGAAAGGAGCGGCGGGGCCCGGGGCCGCGGGGCGCGGCGGGCTCTCTAGCGTCAACCTGGCATGCGTTCATCGTAGGGAACGTCAAGCGGGGGCGGTAGTCGCGAGTTTGGGGTGGTCGGTGTCGGGGAGCCAGTCGCGCTCGGGGTCGTAGTCGAGCCAGCGACGGGTGCGGCCCGCGTCGGTGAAGCCGCGCAGCAGGGTGTCGAGGAGGGGGTGGCGGTGCGACTTGCGCCAGGCGAGCGACCACGCGTACAGCGGGGTGGGGGCGACGAGGGGGATGCAGCGCAGGCCGCCGGGGTCGGGCAGGGGCGCGTCGGCGGGGAAGAGCGTGAAGCAGGCCGGGTCGCTGCGCACGTGGTGGACGAGGTGCTCGGGGCCCAGGTTGGGGCCGTCCTGGCGGCGGGCGATGCGGAATGCGTCGGCGAAGCGGCGCAGGAAGTCGAGCCGGGTCAGTTCGGCGGGGGACCACAGCGTGCTGTCGCGCAGGTCGGCGGGGCGCAGCTGGGCCGCCCCGGCCAGCGGGTGGGCGGCGCTGACGACGACGTCGACGGGTTCGAGGCGTACGAGCCGCTGGGCGAGCCCCGCGTCGTGGCCGCCGGGCAGCGGGTGCACCCGGCCGAAGCCGAGGTCGGCGTCGCCGCGCAGGAGGGCGGCCGCGGCCGACGGCCAGTCGCGTGCCGGGCCCGGTTGCACGGTGCCGGGGGCCTGCACCGCCTGGGCGACGGTGCGCAGGGGTGCGTACAGGTGGCCCCACACGTCGATGCGTACGGCTTGTCCGGTGTCCAGGGCCGCGGCGACGGCGCGGTCGCCCGCGGCGAGGGCTTCGCGGGCGGCCGGTTCGAAGCGCCGGCCGGCCTCGGTGAGCCGGATGCCGCCGTCGCGCTCGAAGAGCCGGGCGGCGAGCTGGGACTCCAGGCGGGCGATGCGTTTGGAGTGGGCCTGCTGGCTGGTTTTCAGCCGTGCGGCGGCGCGCCCGAAGTGCAGCGTCTCGGCGGTCACCACGAATGCACGGACCAGTGCGAGGTCGAGGTCCATGCCGCTGACCTTATGCGACAACTGGGCGTTGTCGGCCGGGGAGCCGGGTTGTTGGCCGGCGGGCGGTCCGGCCGGGTGGGATGTGCTTCAGGCACCACCAAGGAGGCGGAAGGCAGTGAAAGCGCTCATACCGACGGGGGATCCCGCCGAACCGGTCGTCCTGGCCGACGTTCCCGAACCGGCGCCGCGCCCGAACGAAGCGCTGGTGAGGGTCGAGGCGTTCTCGGTCAACCGGGGCGAGACGTTCAAGCTGGAGGCGCCGCTGCCCGGCGACCGGCCCGGCAAGGACGTGGCCGGGCTCGTCGTGCAGCCGGCCGCCGACGGGAGCGGGCCCACCGGCATCGCACGCGTCGTGGGTCATCCCATGGCGGGCGGCTGGGCGGAGTTCGTGGCGGTGCCGACGGATGCGCTCGCGGTGCTGCCGGACGCGCTCTCCGCGGTGCAGGGCGCGGCGCTGCCGCTGGCGGGGATCACCGCACTGCGGCTGCTGCGCGCGGCCGGGCCGGTGGCCGGGCGGCGCGTGCTGCTGACCGGCGCGTCGGGCGGCGTGGGCCACTACGTGACCGAGCTCGCGGCCGCCGGCGGGGCGGAGGTCACCGCCGTGACCCGCGACGCCGAACGCGGGGCCCGGCTCCTGGAGCTCGGCGCGGCGGAGGTCGTCCACGATCCGGCGGAAGCGCGCGGTCCGTACGACGTCGTGCTGGAGTCGACCGGTGGCCGGGCCCTTCCCGCGGCCCTCGCGCGGCTCGCGCGGGGCGGCACGCTCATCTGGTTCGGGCAGGCGAGCCGGACCCCCGTGACGCTCGACTTCTTCGACTTCTTCTCCGGGCCCGAGTCGGCCGTCATCCGCCACTTCCACTACCTGGACCCGCGCGGCGGGCTCGGCGACGACCTCGCGACGCTCGTCCGGCTGACGGCCACCGGCCGGCTGCACCCGGAGATCGGCCGCGTCGCGGACTGGGCCGGCACCGCGACCGTCCTGACCGATCTGCGCGACCGCCGCATCCGCGGCAAGGCCGTGCTCACCCTTTCCTGAACGACCGGCCCTGAACGTCCTGCCCTGAACGTCCTTTGCTGAACGACCGCATCACTGCGAGGAGATACCACCATGACCATCACCACCGACCCCAGGACCGTCGTCGTCCGGTACGTGGAGGCCGTCCGTGACGGCGACGCGGACGTCATCCGCGACAGCTTCGCGGAGGAGGCGACCTGGCACTACCCGGGCGACCTGCCGGTCTCGAAGGTGTGGCGGGGGCGCCGGGCCATCGTCGAGGAGTTCCTGGGCGGCATGGGGCCGGCCTTCGTTCCCGGCACCCTGGAGATCGAACTGATCGGCACGATCGCCGAGGGCGACCGGGTGGTCGCCGAGTGGACCTCGAAGGCCCGCACCGTGCGCGGGGGCACGTACGACAACCGCTGCCTCGGCATCTTCACGGTGCGTCAGGGCAGGATCGTCTCGGTCGTGGAGTACGCCGACACCCGGCACGTGGCGGCGGTGCTCTTCCCCGAGGGCTGAGGGGCTGCGCCCCGCCGGCGCCCGGTGGGCCGCGCCGGCGGGGCGTCGGGCGGTCAGGCGCGGACCGTGTACCACGCTCCGAGGCCGTTGCAGCCCCCCGCGGAGTAGGTGGTGCTGCGGTAGCCGGGCGGGATGGGCGAGCCCGGGCAGGTCCAGATGCCGTTGCGGACGAGCTGGTGGTACCAGGCGCCGATGCCCTCACAGCCGGTGCGGTTGTAGCCGGTGACCACGTAGCCGGGCGGGATGGGCGAGCCGGCGCAGGTCCAGCGGCCGTCACGGGCGAGCTGGTGGTACCAGGCGCCGATGCCGTTGCAGCCGGTGCGGGTGTAGTTGGTGATGACGTAGCCGGAGACGATGGGCGAGCCGGAGCAGGTCCATATGCCGTCCTTGACGGGCTGCTGGTACCAGGAGCCGGCGTGGTTGCAGCCGTTGCGGTCGTAGTTGGTGATGACCCATCCGTCGGGGACGGGGGCGCCGGAGCAGGACCACCTGCCGTCCTGGGCCACGGCCGTGCCGGTGGCGGCGCCGGTGAAGGCGGTGGCGGCCAGGACGACGGCGCCGACCGCCGCGGCAATCCTGCTGCGGAGCGTCGTGGTCGTGGTCGTGGTCTGCGTGTCCCCGCCGGAACGTCGCAGGCGCCACAAAGAGCGGAATCTTCCGTTCATTTCACACCAGTCCTGTAGTCATGCCCATTTCATGGCTGTCGGCGGTAAGAACACCGGACGGCGGCTGAAAAGTCATCAGGCAGGACACAGGTGTGAGATGATCATCACGCTCGGTGAAACGGCTCCCTGCGGGGCGTGAACGTGCTAGGCCGTGTCCGGTGAATCGGGCAGCGCCCCGTCAGGGGCGCGGGGAACTGCGCGACAAGCCACGGCGGCCCGTCAGCGGGTGCGGGCGAGGGTGCGGTGGGCCGCGCCCGTGGCCACGGCGTACACCAGGTGGTGCCAGGCGTCGACGACCACCTCGCGGCCGCGCCACGTCGTGACGGGCGGGGAGACGCCGATGGCCGGCAGGGCGACGAGCTCGCTGCCCCAGACCAGGCCCAGGTGCACCGCCGTCGCCACGGGCCCGGGCAGGCCGCAGCCGGCCAGTGCGCCCCGCACCGCGCCCCAGGCGGTGCCGTAGCCGTAGTGGACCGCCCGGGAGAAGCGGCGGGCGCCGGCCTCGTCCACCGGCCGCACGCCCAGGACCTTTCCGGCCGCGTCGGCGGGCGCGCTGCTGGCCTGCCGGCCGCGCAGCCGCATCTCGGCGGTGCTGCTGACCGTCATCGCCAGCGTGCCGGCCAGACCGGCCAGCATCCCCACGCCCGCATCGGCGGCGAGCCGTCCGAGCCGCACCATGACACCGCCTCATCTCTCGGCACCTGCCCACCCCTGTTCCCGGTTGGCTGCGAAAGCCCTCACGGCAAGGGCGCGAAGAGGCCGAACGGGTGGGCGGCCGTGCCGCGCGTCGCCGCGTTCAGCGGTCCAGGACCGTGCGCAGGGCGCGCTCGACGTCACGGGGGTCGCCGGTGGCGGCGGTGCGCCAGGCGACGATCCCGTCCGGGCGCACGAGCACCGCGCCGGAGGGGGTGACGCCGTGGGCCGGCGCCCAGGGGCCGTCGAGGCCGGGGACGGCGACCGGCACCTGCAGGCGTTCGGCCGCGGCGAGGGCCGCGGAGCGCCACGCGGGGCTGCCGGTGAGCAGGACGAAGTCGCGGCCGTACAGGTCGCGGGTGGAGGTGCCGTCGGCCAGGGCGACGTGGGGCGCCCGGGTGCCCGGGCGGCCGCTGGGCGCGGCGGGGTCCTCGAAGAGCGGCGCGTCGGCGGCGCCGGGGCCGGTGCCGGGCTCGTCGGTGAAGGCGCCGGCCGGGCAGCGGTAGCCGAAGAGCAGGCGGGCGGGGTCGATGCGCTCGGCCACGGTGTCGTCGGCGAGGTGGGGCGCCGCGCGGTGGACGAGGTTGGCGTACTGCTGCTCGACCAGGAACTCCGCGAAGGGCCGCCGCTCGGCGTCGTGGCCGGCCAGCAGGCCGGGCCCGGCCTGGCCGCGTACGGTCGCGGCCAGCTTCCAGGCCAGGTGGAAGCCGTCCATGACCGCGGTGTTGCCGCCCTGGCCGCCCGTCGGCGGCATCAGGTGGGCGGCGTCCCCGACCAGGTGCACCCGCCCGTCGGCGCTGGAGAAGCGGTCCGCGATCCGGCAGGCGGTCGACCAGGTCGTGCGGGAGAGCAGCTTCACGTCGAGGTCCGGCACGCCGGTGATCAGGCGGATGAGTTCGCGCGCGTGGTCGTCGTCGCGCACGTCCTGGACGACGGCCACGAAGCGGCCGGGGGTGTCGGTGGAGACGAACATGCCGGAGCCGCCGGGCAGCTCGGGGTTCTGCAGGTAGTGCATCTGGACGGCGGCGCCGTCCAGGACGGGGTCGAGGGACGCCTCGAAGAGCAGGCTCGTGCTCTCCTCCAGGACGCCGCGCCCGTGCGCGCCGATGCCGGCGGCCTCGCGGACGCCGCCGCGGTGCCCGTCCGCGCCCACCAGGTACGCGGCGCGGACCTCGTACGTCTCGTCGGTGGCCAGGTCGCGCAGGACGGCCGTGATGCCGTCCTCGTCGGCGGCGAACGACTCCATGCGGGTGGAGAACCGTATGTCCGCGCCCAGTTCGCCGGCGCGTGCGGCCAGCAGGGGCTCGGCCCGCTCCTGGCTCACCAGGCCCGTCGGGGCGGGTGAGAAGCGGCCGAAGTCGGGCATGGCCTCGGTGAAGCTGTGCAGCACCCGGCCGGTGACGCTGGTGGCGATGACGATGGTCATCTCCGGCCGGCCGGGGGGCGCGGCCGCCTGGAAGCCCTCCGCGAGGCCGGCCACGCGCAGCGCCTCCATGGTGGCGGGCATCTGGCCGCGGGCCTTGGGCTCCTGCGAGGTGCCGGGGTGGCGCTCGACGACCAGCGCCGGTACGCCGTGGAGGCCGAGGAAGACGGCGGTGGACAGGCCGCCGAGCCCGGCTCCGACGATCAGGACAGGGGTGGAGCGAGTGTGCACGGGTGCCTCCGGCAGCTCTAGACTGGTCCCAGCGAGCGGATATTCCGAAACATCGAAATATCCGATGGGTCGAGATATAGAGGAGTCGGGGCCGTGGTGTCAAGGCGGAGCGATCGGCACGAGGGCGCCGAGCACGCGCAGGAGCCGGTGGCAGCGCTCGTCGAGCAGCTGATGACGGCCCTGCGCGACCAGGCGAGCCGCGGGCTGATGCTGCACGGGGCCGTGGCGGAACGGTTCGGCCTGAACTTCACGGACCTCAAGTGCCTCGACCTGCTGCGCAGCGAGCAGGAGCTGACGGCCGGGCGCATCGCCGCGGCGACGGGCCTGAGCACCTCGGCCGTCACCACCGTCCTCGACCGCCTGGAGCGGCGGGGCTTCGTCGAGCGCCGCCGCGCCCCGGAGGACCGCCGCAAGGTCGTCGTGGTCCCCACCGGCCGGCACGACGCAGAAATGCAGCACCTCTTCGCCGGCTTCGGCGAAGAGGTGGCGGCCATCCTGGGCGACTACGACGCCGACCGGCTGGCGTTCTTCCTGGAGATCACGCGCCGCCTCGACGCGGCGGCCCGCGAGGCCACCGTCCGCCTCACGGAGGGCGGCCGGGCGTGAGCACGTGATGCGCGGCTGCTCCTGCGTCTACTCCTTCGCCGCGCAGATCACGTCGTAGGGCCTGCCGATGGAGAGGGTCAGCTCCATCGGCTCGGTGGTGCCCGAGGGGCACTGCGACCGCTCCTTGACCAGGTCGAGCACCTTGTAGGCGTCCGAGCCGGACGACGAGCACGGGACCTCCTTGGCCGTGGAGGTCACGCAGTCGCCCTTGACCAGCTGACCGCCGCCGGCGCCGGGGTCGCCCGGGTGGCTGCCGGAAAGGTTGCGGCCGCACAGCGTCTTGGTGGGAATGCCCCCGCCCTTGCTGTCCTTCGACCCGAAGGACACGCTCACCTTCACGATGAGGTCCGTACCGCCCGGACACTGCACGGAGTTGGGCAGGAACGTGCCCTCCTTGACCTCGATGGCCTTGAAGGTGGCGTGCCCGTCACTGCAGTCGTACGGCTTGTAGCCGTCCGGCGCGCGATCGGGGTCCGGTCCCCCGCAGTCGCCCACTCTCCATTCGCCCTTGTCGTGGGTGGCCGAGGAGGAGGGCGAGGCCTTCCCGGGCTTGTCGTGGTCGCCGAATATCTTCGACGCCCCGTAACTCAGGCCGAGCACCACCGCGAGAACGACGAGGACGGGCAGGCATCCCGCCCGTCGTCGCCGGGGCGCGGCCGGGCCCGTACCGTCGTGTTGGCTCATGGTTCATGTCCTCCTGGCTTGTTGTGGAAGCTCTTAGCAGTACCAGACGTCCTGGAAAATCGATCGCACGGACCGGTGAACGATCGACAGGGGGAAGCGTGGAGCTGCGCCAGTTGCGCTATTTCGTGACCGTCGCGGAGGAATTGCACTTCGGGCGGGCGGCGGAGCGGCTGGTGATCGGTCAGCCCGCCGTCAGCCAGCAGATCCGCCGGCTGGAGCGGGAGTTGAAGGTCGAGCTGTTCGACCGGACGCCGCGCACGGTCCGGCTCACCGCGGCCGGTGAGACGTTCCTGCCCGCCGCCCGCGCCGTGCTGGCGGCGGAGGAGCAGGCGCAGTCCGTGGCCGCGGAGCTCGCCGGCGGGCGGCGCGACGTCTTCCGGCTGGGCACGGTCACCGGCCTCGGGGACCGGCTCGACCGCCTCTTCGACGCCTTCGCGCAGCACGCCCCGCACGTTCGCGTCGAGCTGGTCTCCGTCCCGGTACGGGAACGGCTCGCGCGGCTTGCCGACGGGCGGCTGGACGCCGCCCTCGTCCGCGGCGCGGCGCCGGACGGCGGCGGCGGCGAGGGCAGCGGCCTGCTCCGCCGTCCCCTGTGGGACGAGGAGCTGGTGGCGGCCGTACCCGCCCGGCATCCGCTCGCGCAGCGGGAGGCCGTCGGGCTCGGCGACCTCGCCGGGCTGGCCCTGTGCCTGACCGAGCGCCGCAACCACCCCGCGCTCGTCGACCTCGTCCTCGACGGCTGCCGCCGGGCCGGCTTCGCACCCGTACCGGGACCTGCGACCAGCAACCTCCAGGACACCCTCGCCGCCGTCGGCTCCGGCTCCGTGCCCCTGTGGACCGTGGTCTACGAGGGCAACGCCCGCCGTCTGCGGGTGCCGAGGGTGGCCTTCGTGCCGTTCGCCGGCCCGGGGCTGCGGCTGCCGGTCGAGCTGGCGGTACGGGCCGGGGCCGGCACCGCGCCGCTCGTCGAGGTGCTGCTGGCCGCTCTGACGGCCCCGGCCTGCAGCGATCAGTGATCGTGATCGCTGCGAGAGCGATCCGGGTCTGGGTCGGCCCGGGCCTGCCAGGGTGAACTGTTGTCCGAGGGCGGAACGCACCGGAGTGGCCGGTGCGGCGCCCGGGACTACAGGAGCACATCATGCCCATCGTCACCATTCAGCAGGGTCCCCGCGACATCGAGCTCAAGCGCGAGCTGGTGGCCCGCGTCACCGACGCCTTCGTGGACTCGCTGAAGATCCCGGCCGAGGCCGTGCAGGTCTGGATCCAGGAAGTGCCCGCCGACAGCTGGGGCGTGGCGGGCCGGCTCACCGCCGACAAGTAACCGGACGGGTCACCAGGGGGCGGTGACCGGGTGCGGTCACCCGGGGGTCCGGGCCGGCGCGGCGCGTCCGCGGCCGGCCCGGCCGGCGGTGCCCCGCAGCGGTGCGCGGCTCCGCCCGTCAGCCGCCGGGCCCGCGGGGGGCCTGGCGGAAGGTGCGCCGGTAGGTGTCCGGGGGAACGCCGAGCGTGCGGGTGAAGTGGCGGCGCAGGGTGGTGGCGGTGCCCATGCCGGTGGCCGTGGCGATCGCGGCCACGGTGGCGTCGGTGGTCTCCAGGAGCTCCTGGGCCCGGTGGATCCGCTGGGTCAGCAGCCATCGCAGGGGCGTGGTGCCGGCGACGGTGCGGAACTGGCGGACCAGGGTGCGCGGGCTCACGCTCGCGCGCCGGGCCATGTCCTGCACCGTCAGCGGCTGGTCGAGCCGCTCCAGGACCCAGGGGAAGAGCGCGGCGAGGCAGTGCCGGCGCTCCTCCGGTACGGGGGTGGAGACGAACTGGGCCTGGCCGCCGGGCCGGTGCGGGGAGACGACAAGCCGGCGGGCGAGGGCGTTGACGGTCGCGGAGCCGTGGTCGAGGCGCACCAGGTGCAGGCACAGGTCCATCGCGGCGGCCTTGCCGGCGGAGGTGAGCACGGTGCCGTTGTCGACGTAGAGCACGTCCGGGTCCACCTCCGCCCGGGGGTGGCGGGCGGCCAGGGCCGCGGCGTGCGCCCAGTGGGTGGTGGCCCGCCGTCCGTCCAGCAGCCCGGCGGCCGCCAGGACGAACGCCCCGGTGCACAGGGAGGCCACGCGCGCCCCGGCGGCGTGCGCGGCGCGGACGGCCTCGACCAGGTCGGCGGGCGGCTCGCGGCCGGGGTCCGCGACGGCGGGGACGATCACGGTGTCGGCGTGCACGAGCGCGTCGAGCCCGGCGTCGGGCTCCAGGCGGAAGCGGCCGCCGACGCCCACCGGTCCGGGGCCGCACACGGCGAAGCGGTACCAGGGATCGGCGAGGTGGGACCAGTCGGTGCCGAAGACCTCGCAGGGTGTGGCGAGTTCGAAGTGCGGGACCCCTTCGGTGACCGCCAGCGCGACAGTGTGCACGTCCGAAAGTGTACGTGCCGTGGCATTCCTGCCACTCACCGCCGTGGTCCGGCGGCGGCACGATGGTCGACGTGAACGATGCGACTCATGACAAGACGGGGACGGTGGCGGTCTTCGGGGCCTACGGGCACACCGGCCGCTTCGTGGTAAAGGAATTGCTGGACCGCGGTCTGACCCCGGTCCTCTCCGGCCGTGACGAGGACAGGCTGGGGGCCCTGGCGGCGGACCTGGGCGGAGTGGAGGCCCGCCCGGCGTCGGCCGGTGATCCGGCCTCCCTCGACCGGGCCCTGGCCGGGGCCGCGGCCGTCGTCAACTGTGCCGGGCCGTTCGCCGTGACGGCCGCGCCGGTGATCGAGGCGGCCCTGCGGGCCGGCATCGCGTACGTGGACGTGGCGGGGGAAGTGGAGGCCGTCGCCGACACCTTCACCCACTTCGCGGACCGGGCGCGGCAGGCCGGGGTGCCGGTCGTGCCCGCGATGGCCTTCTTCGGCGGACTGGCCGACCTCATGGCCACGGCGGCGCTGGACGGGCGGGCGGCCGACGAGATCCTCATCGCCTACGCACTGAGCAGCTGGCACCCCACCGACGGCACGCGGGCCTCCAGCCGGGTCTCCCGGGAGCGCCGGGGCGGCCGGCGTCTGGTCCACACCGGCGGGCGGATGGAGTACCGCACCGACCGGGCGCCGACGGGCTGGTGGTCCTTCCCCGAACCGGTCGGCGGGCAGGCCGTGCTCGGCGAGTTCACGACGGCGGACAGCGTGACGATCGGGCACCACCTGCGGCCGCGCGACATCCGCACCTGCATGACGACGAGCGCGGTCGAGGACGTGCTGGGCGCGCAGACACCGCCACCGGTGCCGGTCGACGACCGGGGGCGGTCCGCCCAGACCTTCCTCGTCGAGGTCGTCGTGCGCGCGGCCGGCTTCGAGCGGCGGGCGGTCGCGCGCGGCCAGGACATCTACGCCGTCAGCGCGCCGCTGGCCGTGGAGGCCGTGCAGCGGGCCCTCTCCGGGAGGATCGCCGCGACCGGCGTCGCGGCGGCCGGAGCGGCCTTCGACGCGCGCGACTTCCTGCACGCGCTCGCACCGCACGTGTCGGTGCACATCCGCTAGCCGGCGAAAGGCGGAAGGCCGAGGGGGTGAGGGGGAGGAAACGCGCCGTGTCGATCTTCCTCGCCCCGTGCGGTTTACCGCGGCGGCGCGCTGCCGAGGTATGCGCCATGACCGACAACACCGACGCGACGCGCGCCACCGACACCGCACGCACGTACTACGACACCCGTGACGTCGACGGCTTCTACGCCCACGCCTGGGGCGGCGAGGACATTCACGTCGGCATGTACACCCACGAGCGGGAGGACGTCGCGACGGCCTCCCGCCGCACCATCGACCGCGTGGCCGCCAAGGCCGCCGATGCCCTCACCCCCGGGCGCACGGTGCTGGACCTGGGCTCCGGCTTCGGCGGCGCGGCCCGCGCGCTGGCGCAGACCTACGGCTGTCGCGTCGTGGCCCTCAACATCAGCGAGGTGCAGAACCGGCGGCACCGCGCGACGAACGCCGCACGGGGCCTCGACGGTCTCATCGACGTGGTCACCGGCTCCTTCAACGACATTCCGGCGCCCGACGCCAGCTTCGACGTGGTGTGGTCGCAGGAGGCCCTGTGCCACAGCGGCGACCGCGCCACCACGCTGCGGGAGGCGGCCCGCGTCCTGCGGCCCGGCGGCCACCTGGTCTTCACCGACATCATGGCGGCGGCCACCACCGGCGAGGACGAACTGCGCCCGCTCATGGAGCGCCTGACCGCCCCCGACCTGGCGACGCCCGCCTTCTACGACGCCGAGCTGCGCCGGCTGGGCCTGGCCGAGGTGGAGTACGAGGACCTCAGCGCGCACATGCTCACGCACTACGAGCGGCTCGCCGGGGAGGTCGCGCGCGAGAACCCCGAGCTGGCCGGTGCCGTCAGCGCCGACTACGTACGCGGTCTGCGGGAGAACATCCCGCTGTGGGTGGCCGCGTGCCGCAGCGAGCGGATCCGCTGGGGCATCTTCCACGCCCGCCGGCCCTGAAAGACCCGTTGCCCCGCGGACCGCCTGATCTTTAGAGTCTTGCGCATGGGGTTCCCTGTGATCACCGCACACCCGGCCGCGTAGAGCTCCGCTCCGCCGCCGGTGCTGTCCGTCAGCCCGATTCCCGCCGGACCGGCGCGTCGTGACACCGGCGCGCCGGTCTGCTCCGACCCGGCGCTGCCGTCACTGCGGCACGGCCAGAACAGGGGGCGCTTCCATGCACACCTCACAATTCGCTCTGCACGACGTCACCATGAAGTACGGCGACCGCGTCGTCCTCGACCACGTCTCCCTTTCGCTGCGGCCCGGTGAGAAGGCCGGCGTCGTCGGGGACAACGGTTCCGGCAAGTCGACCCTGCTCGGCCTGCTGGCCGGGCGGATCGTGCCGAGTGACGGCGAGGTGACCGTCGTCGCCGCCGGCGGCACCGGCCACCTCGCCCAGACGCTCGGGCTCCCGCCGGAGGCGACCGTCCAGGACGCCGTCGACCTCGCCCTCGCCGACCTGCGCCGCCTGCGGGCGGACATCCGCCGCGCGGAGGCCGCGCTCGAACACGCCGAGGGCGCCGGGCTCGACGCCGCCCTGGAGGACTACGCCCTGCTGGTCGCCCGCTACGAGGCCCGCGAAGGGCACACGGCCGACTCCCGCGTCGAGGCCGCCCTGTACGACCTGGGGCTGCCCGGCCTGGACCGGCGCAGGGCACTGGGCAGCCTGTCGGGCGGCGAGCGGTCCCGGCTGGCGCTCGCGGCGACGCTGGCCTCCCGTCCGGAGCTGCTGCTGCTCGACGAGCCGACCAACGACCTGGACGACGCGGCGACCGCCTGGCTGGAGGAACGGCTGCGCGCGCACCGCGGCACGGTCGTCGCCGTCACGCACGACCGCGTGTTCCTGGAACGGTTCACCTCCACCGTCGTCGAGGTCGCCGACGGCCGTCTCGCCCGGCACGGCAACGGCTACGCCGGCTACCTGACGGCCAAGGCGGCCGAACGCCGGCGGCGGCTGCGGGAGTACGAGGAGTGGCGGGCCGAGCTGGACCGCAACCGCCGGCTGGCCGAGACGCAGGTGGCCCGCATGGGGGCCGTCCCGCGGAAGCTGCCGCTGTCGGTCTTCGGGCACGGCGCGTTCCGTGCGCGCGGCCGCACGCACGGCGCCTCGGTGCGGATCCGCAACGCCAAGGAACGCGTCCAGCGGCTCACCCGCGAGCCGGTCGCGCCGCCGCCCGAGCCGCTGGTGTTCCGCGCGGGCATCGGCGTCCCGGAGACGGGGACGGCGGTGGAGGCGGCCGCCGAGCTCACCGGCGTCCGGGTCGCCGGCCGCCTCGACCTGCCGCTGCTGCGCCTCGCCGCGGGCGAACGGCTCCTGGTCACCGGGCCCAACGGCGCGGGCAAGTCCACGCTGATGCGCGTACTGGCCGGGGAGCTGACGCCGGACGCCGGCACCGTGCGCGTCGGCGGGCGCGTCGGTCACCTGCGGCAGGAGGAGACGCCCTGGCCGCCGGGGCTGAGCGTGCTGGAGGCCTTCGCCCACGGCCGCGGCGGCGCGGCGCAGGACCACGCCCACGCGCTGCTCTCCCTCGGCCTGTTCCGCACGCGCGACCTGGGGCTGAGGGTCGGCGAGGCGTCGTACGGCCAGCGCCGGCGCATCGAACTGGCCCGCCTCGTCACCGAGCCGGTGGACCTGCTCCTCCTCGACGAACCGACCAACCACCTCAGCCCGGCGCTGGTCGAGGAGCTGGAGGCGGCCCTGGCCGGCTACCGGGGAGCGCTGGTGGTCGTCACCCACGACCGGCGCATGCGGGCCCGCTTCGCGGGGTCGCGCCTGATGCTGTGCGAAGGACGCCCGGTGGAATACGCGATGGCGGACAGCGCCCCGTAAGGGGGCGCGGGGCAGTGTCGATTTGCGGCTCCGCCGCGCGGAACTTCGTCTGCAGGCGCGTTGTGGCTTGTCGCGCAGTTCCCCGCGCCCCTTACGGGGCGCCCCCCTAGGGCCGTGAGCGCCGGCGGTAGCGGTGCCAGGCGGTCCAGGCTACCGCCCCTAGGACGAGGAACGTGGCCGCGGCCGTCAGGGCCGTGCCGCCGGAGACCCCCGGTGGGGAGTCATGGGTGACGGGCTCGCCGGCGGTGGTGTCGGGGAGTGCGTCCTGCTCCGCGCGCGGGGCCACGCAGAAGTCCCGGGCGGACGCGTCGCGCGTGCCGGTCACCGTGAAGGCGGCGGAGGCGGTGACGATGACGCCGTCGGCGGGATCGGCCGTGGCAGGGGCCGGGCTGCCGGTGACGGTCCAGAGGAGGACTGCGGGCAGCGCGCCGGCGAGCGCGGCGCCGGAACGGGGGGCGAAATCCGAGGCTGTCCAGGGCCGTTCGGCCCCCTCGCCCCGGGCCGGTCGGTCCCCGGGGGCCGTTGCCATACTCCTGCACGCACCACGTACCTTCGGACCAGGAGCCCTGCGCATGTCCCGTCCCGACGCCGGAACGCCGGTGAGCACCCAGCTCGGCGAGGAGTACTACGCCCTGCTGGCCCGGCACGACGCCATGCGGCTGCGCCGCAGGCTGCTGGCGCCCGAGCGCTCCCCCGCCCCGCGCGAGCCGGAGCCGGCCGGGGCGCAGCAGCGCCGTTACGACCGGGCCGACCGGGAGCTGATCATGCGTCATCTGCCTCTGGTGACGCCTTTCGACGGCCTGATCGGCCATCTCTACGAGGTGATGTTCCGGCGCTGGCCGTACCTGCGGTCGCTCTTCCCCGCCTCGATGGACTTCCAGCGGCGGCACCTGGCGCACATGTTCCGGTATCTGATCGAGTCGCCCGGCTCCCCCGAGGAGACGGCCGCCACCTTCACCCGCCTGGGGCGTGACCACCGCAAGCTCGGGGTCCGGCCGGTGCACTACGAGACCTTCGAGGCGTCCTTGCGCGAGGCGCTGCGGGTCTGCGGCGGTCCCGGCCTGACCGCGGAGCTGGACGCGGCGTGGACGCGCATGCTGCGCTTCGCCGTCGACCTGATGGTCGCCGGCGCGGACGCCGCGCTGACCGAGCCGCCCGCCTGGGAGGGCGTGGTGACCGCACACGAGCGTCACGGTGCGGACCTGGCCGTGCTGCGGGTGCGCACCCACGAGCCGTACCCGTACCGGGCCGGCCAGTACGGGGCGGTGGCCTCGCCGCTGCTGCCGCACGCCTGGCGGCAGTACTCGATGGCGTGCGCGCCGCGCGCCGACAACGTCCTGGAGTTCCACGTCCGGCGGACGGGCCCGGGCGGGGTGAGCGAGGCACTGGTGGACCGTACGCGCGTCGGGGACGAGGTGCGCCTGGGACCGCCGGCCGGCACGATGACGCTGGACGGGGAGCTGACGCACGACCTGGTGATGGTCGCCGGCGGCACCGGTCTCGCCCCGGTCAAGGCGCTGCTGGAGGAGCTGGCGACGCGGCGCCAGGGCCATCGCCGGGTGGACGTCTACGTCGGCGCCCGCGCTCCCGCCGACCTGTACGCGGCGCGGTGGCTGGCCGAGTTGGAGGCGCGGCGGACGTGGCTGCGCGTGGTGCCGGTCTTCAGCGGGGAACCGGGGCCGGCCGGCACCCCTGTGGGTCCGGTCGCCGAGGCGGTCGCCGCCGGCGGCCCCTGGCGTGAGCGTGCGGCGTACGTCAGCGGTCCGCCGCGCATGGTGGCGGCCACGGTCGAGCGGCTGGCCGGGCTGGGGGTGCCGGCCGAGCGGATCCACCACGATCCGGTGCTGGGCACCGAGCCCGTTGCCGGGGCGGGCCGCTGAGCGGGCTTCAGGAGGGTGCCGGGCCCGGCGCGGGGCCGGGGTGGGTGCGTTCGAGGGCGTGCCAGCCGGTGTCGTGGGCGCGCTCGGCCTCCTCGGCCCGGGCGCCGCCGCGGACGCCGAAGAGCCGTTTGGCCAGGAGGAGGTAGACCACGACGGCCAGGTTGACGACCAGGGTGAGGATCTTGGTGGCGCTGATGCGGCCGGTCAGCTCGTACAGCTCGGGAAGGAGCAGCACGGAGGTGGCGACGAAGGTGAGGTACTCGGCCCAGCGGCGGGCGTACCACAGGCCCACCGCCTCCACACCCTCCAGGAGGGCGTAGAGCGCGAGCACCAGGCCGATCAGCCACAGGGTCGAGCTGCGGGCGGCGAAGGCCCGGTCGAGTTCGCCGAGCAGTCCGTGGCCGTGCCGGCCGCTGGGGCCGCCGATGCCGTTCTGCAGGGCGTCGACCACGCGGTAGAAGGGGCCGCGCAGGTGCTCGCGGCGGTCGGCGAAGAGGAAGACGGCCAGGGCCAGGACGCCGAGGACCACGAAGTGCAGCAGCCGGTCGAGGGCGATCAGGCGCAGCACGTAGCGGTCCCGCAGGGAGCGGCCGCGCAGCGGCAGGCGGATCCCGTCGCGGTCCGGGGGCACGTCACGGGCGGGGTGTTCGGGGGGCGGCAGCACGATCCACGCGTCGCAGCGCAGGCAGCGGTGCCAGCGCAGGCCGTCCGGCGTCGTCCGGGCCAGCAGCGCGTCGCCGGGGCGCAGCCGGGCGGCGTCGGTGCCCACGAGGTGGTGGCCGTGCAGGCCGCAGCCGATCAGTTCGTACCAGGGGCCGCGGTGCCCGGGCAGCACCCCGGGCGGCGGTACGCGCTCCGCCGTGCCGCTCCCCTGTTCCTTGTGCTCCTTCGCTTCGCCCACAGCACGGCATCATGGCGCGGCGGGGCGCCGGACGGGGGCGGAACGCGCCATGCGAGGGCTTTTCAGGTGGTGCGCTCCTGTTGTTCGCGCGCCACGCGGCGCTGGGCGCTGCCGTACCACATGGCCAGGACGACCGGGACGGCGCCGGTCAGGACGAGCGTCTGCACGGCGGCGCGGTCGGTGAGGGGGGCGAGCACGGTGACGAGGGCGAGGGCGGTGCCCCACGCGGCGTGCAGGAGGGGCAGCCGGGCGACCCACCGGCGGCGCAGGTGCGAGCGCAGGGCCGTGCGCGCGCCGTGCGGGAGTTTGCGGTAGGCGAGGTACCAGGCGCCCACGGCCCAGACCAGGCCCATCGCGGTGGCGGCCCACAGCCGGGTGCCGAGCGGGGCGGGCAGGGCCGTCGCGTCGTTCCTGGTGGGGAACGCCCGTGCGGCGAGGGCGGCGATGGTCAGGCACAGCAGGGCGAACCAGCGGGTGCGGCGCAGCAGCCGCAGGACGAGCAGGTTCAGCTTGTTCTCGATGTGGCCGGCGTCGGGCCGGGCGCCGAGGGCCGCGCCGTACTCCCCCGCGAGTTCGGGCAGTGCCATCCGGCCGGCGTCGGCCTGCAGCTCGGCCAGGGCGGCGCGGGCGTCGGCGTGGTCGGGGTCCAGGCGCAGCGTCTCGCGCAGGGTCTGCTCGCGAACATCCGGGCGGCCGGTGACGTCGGCGAAGTGGGCGAGGTTGAAGCGGGCGGTGGGGTTCCCGGGGTCGAGGGCGACGGCCGTAAGGGCGGCGTGGTACGCCTCTTCGTCGCTGCCGGTGAGGCCCAGGTAGCGGGCGAGCATGCTGTGGTTGGCCGGTTCCCGGGGGTCGATGCGGACGGCCTCGCGGGCGGCGTCGAGCGCCAGGCGCACCCGGGCGGGGTCGGCCGTGCTGCCGCCCTTGAGGCCGGTGTACGGCAGGACGAGGGCCCGTTGCCGCCAGGCGTCGTCGCAGCGGGGGTCGGCGGCTATGCCTTCGTCGGCGGCCTTCAGGGCGCCTTCCCAGTCGCCGGTCCTGAAGCGGCAGTGGGCCAGTTGCGCCCAGGCGTGGGCGTCCGCGGGGTCCTGGGCGAGGTGGCGGGCGAGGTGTTCGGCGGCCTGCTCGTGGCGGCCGGCCTCCATCAGGGCCCGGGCGCGTTCCTTCGGCTCGGTGCCCGTGCTCACAGCATCCTCCGCTTCTTGAGGTAGGTCAGCAGTTCGTCGTAGGTGCCGCCTTCGTTGGCGAACTGGGCGACGTTGCGGGCGGAGGCGAACCAGGGGCCGGTGGAGGGGCGTATCCGGCCGATGACGGCGGCGAAGTCGGCCATGCCGATCATGCGGGCCTCGCCGGTGCGTACCGAGTCCATCAGCGCCTGTTCGGCGGCACAGTCGCACAGGTGCTTGATGTCGGCGCCGGAGAACCCGTCCGTGCGCTTGGCCAGCGCGGCGAGGTCGATGCCGGCGACCGGGCGGTCCTTGAGGTGGTGGCGCAGCACGGCCTCGCGGGCGGGCCGGTCGGGCGGTACGACGAGGAGCATCCGGTCCAGGCGGCCGGGGCGGCGCAGGGCGGTGTCGACGTCCCAGGGGTGGTTGGTGGCGGCGAGGACGAAGACGCCGTCGTCGTCGGCGGCGCCGACGCCGTCGAGTTCGGTCAGGAGCTGGTTGACGGTGGTGCGCATGCCGGTGTGCCGGATCTGGCTGCGCTTGGCGCCGAGGGCGTCGAGTTCGTCGAGGAAGAGCACGCAGGGGGCGTGGCGGCGGGCGGTTTCGAAGAGCCGGCGCAGGTTGCGCTCGGAGTTGCCCATCCACATGTCGAGGACGTCGCTGATGGACACGCTCATGAAGCGGGCGCCGAGTTCGCCGGCGACGGCGCGGGCGATGAAGGTCTTGCCGCAGCCGGGCGGGCCGTACATCAGCAGTCCGCCGCGCAGGGACTTGCCGTAGAGCCGGCGCAGGTCGGGGTTGCGCAGGGGGGCGAGGAAGGCGGCTTCGAGGCGCTGCTTGACCTCGTCCATGCCGCCGACGTCGGCGAGGGTGAGGGTGGCGTGCTCCACGTCCCACAGGCCGCCGGTGTCGTCGGCGGGGCCGGGGCCGCCGTCCTGGGCGGCGTGGGGCGGCTCGGGGGTGTCGCCGGCCCGGGCCGCGGGGGAATCGTGGTCACCGACGAAGCGGGGCGGGACGATGCCGGACAGTTCCTCCTCGGCGCGCTGCCAGTCGTAGGCCTGGCCGGACGGCGGGGCACCGGAAGGGGGTTGGGGAGCGGGTGGTGCGGCCGGGGCCGTGGGCGGGGGTGCGGCGGGTGCGGTCGGCGGGGCGACGGCGCGGGCCATGAGGGCCTGCGCCTCGGGGTTGCCGGGCTCGCGCTGCAGGGCCGCGGCCGCGTGGGATATCGCTTCGTGTCCCTCGCCCAGGCCGAGCAGGAGTTCGGCGAGGTGCAGGCGCAGGGGCACGTCGTCGGGCGCGGCCTCCACGGCCGCGCGCAGGCTCTTGATGAGCGGGGACGGTTCGGGCATGGGGCACAGCCTATGCGGCCGGGTGACGGCGTCGTCCGCCGTGGTGCCTGCTCGTTCCCGGCCGCGAAGCCCTTACCGGATCGGGTGAGCGGCGCCGGTGGGGCGAATCGCCCGGGCGGTGCCGGGCATGCTCCCCGGGCATCCCCGGTCGATCGACGCCTGTTCGGATTCTGGAGGAAGCACGGTGCTGCACCGCCACGAACGCCGGCAGGACGAGGGCGAGTCGTCGCCGCAGGGGTCCGCGTCCGAGCGGTTGCTCTTCGGCGGGCCGCTGCTGCACGACGCGCTGTGGACCCGGCACAAGACGGCGTTCTTCGAGATGTCCCTGGGGGCGATGGCCGTGCGCCTGCCCCGCCTGGTCGCCTTCACGGTGCGGCTGGCCTGGCGTGCCGACCGGCGTTCGCTGTGGACGGTGGGGGCCGGGGAGCTCGTGCGCGGGGTGAGCCAGGCCGTCGGTCTGGTGGCCGTCAACGGCGTCCTTGCCGCCGTGCTGGCCGCGGGCGCCATCCAGCAGCGGGTGCAGGCCGCGGTCCCGTCGATGGTCGTGGCGGCCCTGACCGGCATCGTCGGTGCCCTGGCGACCTCGGCGTCGACGTCGGGCACGGGGCGGCTGGAGCCGAAGGTCGAGCGGGTGGCGACCGAGATGTACCTGGAGCACGTGATCAGGGTGGAGCTGGCCGCGATCGAGGACGCCGAATTCCACCGCCTGCTGGACTCCGCCCAGTACGGCGCCTCCTCGGCGCGGCGCATGACCAGCTACTGCACCGGCGTCGTCGGTTCGCTGGTGAGTTTCGTGGCGGCCGGCGGGGTGCTGACGGTGCTGCACCCGGTGCTGCTGCCCTTGCTGGTGCTGATGACCCTGCCCAGGTCGTGGGCCTCGCTGCGCATCGCCCGGGCGCGCTACGGGAGCTACTTGCGGTGGGTGCAGCACGCGCGGGCGGGGCGGCTGCTGTCCCAGACGCTGCTGCGCACCGGGCCGGCCCCGGAGATCCGCGTGCACGACGTCGGGCCGTTCCTGCTGCACCACTTCCGGGAGATGTCGCAGGCCTCCGAGGCCGAGCAGGCCCGCCTGGCCTCCCGCGCCGCGCGGGTGCGGCTGCTCGCCGCCGCGCTGACCGGTGCCGCGGCCGCCCTGACGTACGCGGCTCTGGGCCTGCTGCTGGTGACGGGGGTGATGGCGTTGTCGGTGGCGGGCACCGCCGTGCTGGCCATCCGTACCGGCGGGCAGAGCCTGTCCGCCCTGGTCCTGCAGGTCAACAATCTGTACGAGGAGGCGTGTTACGTCAGCGATCTGGAGCGGCTCATCGAGGAGGCCGCGGCGCGCACGATTCCCGTCGGCGGGCTGCCGGTGCCGCAGCGGCCGTCGCTGATCCGCTTCGAGAACGTCACCTTCCGCTATCCGGTCGACCAAGGCGTCGATGCGTCGCAGGCGCGGCCGGCGCTCAAGGACGTCACCCTCGACGTGCCCCTCGGCAGGATCGTCGCCCTGGTCGGCGAGAACGGCTCGGGCAAGACGACCGTCTCCAAGCTGCTGGCCGGGCTGTACGAGCCGGACGGCGGCCGCGTCCTGTGGGACGGCGTCGACGTGCGGCAGCTGGACCGCGCGCAGGTCTTCGCGAAGGTCGCCCTCGTCAGCCAGGACTTCCACCGCTGGCCGTTCACCTGCCGCATGAACGTCGCCATCGGCCGGCCCGCCCGTCCGCTGCACGAGGCGGACCTGGCGGCGGCGGCCGCGTACGCCGGCGCCGACGAGGTGGTCGGGCAGCTGCCCCACGGCTGGGACACGCTGCTGTCGAAGGGCTACAAGGGCGGCCACGAGATCTCCGGCGGGCAGTGGCAGCGGCTGGGCCTGGCCCGTGCCCGCTACCGCGACGCCGACATCCTCGTCGTGGACGAGCCGACGTCCGCGCTGGACGCGAAGGCGGAGCTGGAGGTCTTCGAGCAGATCCGCAAGCTCGCCGACGGCGGGCGGACCGTCGTCCTGATCACCCACCGGCTCGCCTCCGTCCGCCATGCCGACCTCGTCCACGTCCTGGAGAAGGGCGAGCTGCGCGAGAGCGGTACGTTCGAGGAGCTGCTGGCCCGGCCCGGCGGCGTCTTCCGCGCCCTGTACGAGATGCAGCGCGCGCAGTTCCGCGGCGTGGCGCTGTCCGGGCAGCAGCAGCCGGCCTGAAGCGCCGCGGGCGGCGACCGGTTCCCGTCGGGCAACCGGGATTTCGCCGCGTCACTGTGCTTGTCCTGGACGGGGTGCTGACCCACACTTCCCAGAGCCCGGACGTGCGCCGGCCGCGGTCCCGCGCACCCGGCTCACCGCGAGAGGTCTACGACATGGGCATCTACGGACAGGACTGGGCCTCGTACCAGTCGTCGAACCCCGACACCAGCGGCCTGTCCTTCGCGTTCGTCAAGATCACCGAAGGGCTCGGCTACGTCAACCCCAAGTGGGTCGCACAGCGGGACCACGCGAAATCGCACGGGCTGGTGTGGGGCGGCTACCACTACCCGCACATGGCCAACGACGCGCGCAGGGAGGCCGATTACTTCCTGCGGCAGGTGGCCTGGCGGCCGGGGGACATCATCGTCCTGGACTGGGAGGGCTACGACGACGCCAACGCCGGCGTGCCCAAATCGCGCCAGGTCGCCTACCGGGACGCGTGGCTGGCGTACGTCAAGGACCGGATGCCCGACAACCCGGTCGGGATGTACTGCAATCTGGACTACTGGCTCCACGTCGACCAGACGTCCAACTACGGCGACTTCCTGTGGATCGCCACCGCCGGACGCCCCGCCGGCCGGCCCGGCATCCAGGCCCCCTGGCTCTTCCACCAGTACAGCGAATCCGGCGGCATGGACCGCGACTACTGCCATCTGGCCAGCCGGGACGCCCTGCGCGCCTGGGCGCTGTCCTTCCGGCCCACGCCGCCCACCCCACCCACCCCACCCGCTCCCCGGTACACGGAGGACCACGTGCTCGCCTACTTCACCGTGCCCGCATCCACCGTCTTCGACCTGCCCGTGGAACCCGCCGGCACCGCCGCGGCCCCGCAGGGCGGCGCCCGCAACGGCCCCCTCTGGCTCTGCCTGGCCCCGCAGGGAGGCGATGCCCGAATAACCCTCACCTTCCACCATGAGGACGGCAACTGGGACGCCCCCGCCCAGTCCTTCGCGCTCACCGTGGCCGGCAGCAAGCTGGTCCAGCCGCTGCCCGCCGGCGCGGTCGTCGACAAGATCCGCATCCAGTCGACCGCGCCGCTCGTCGGCTACATCACCGGCCGCCAGGTGGCGTGACGGCACGGGCTCGACGGGCGACGGCCTCAGCTCAATAGTCGAATTCGGCGTAGTCGATGTCGGTGAACTCCACCAGCAGGCCGGCGGCCCGGCGGCCGCTGTCCTTGAAGTAGACCTCCTGCAGGCCCTCGGCGGCGATCTCCCGCAGGTGCTGCTCGGCGGCACCGGCGGACTGTGCCTCGAAGAGGCGGGCCGCGTAGTCGGGCGGGAGGTGCTGGGTGATCAGGCGCTGCCGGGCGTCGTCGGTGGTGCCGGGGGCCGCGGTGAAGCCGAAGCGGGCCCGGGTCTCGATGACGATGCCGGTGCTGGTGGCGGCCTGATCGCGGGCCCGCTGACGGACCTTCGGCTGCCACCGCCGGCGCACCTCGGCGGTCAGGCGGGCGGCAAGGTCCTTGCGCGGGTGCCGGAGCTGGTCCTTGACGTAGCGCTCCACGGTGCGCTGGGAGACGCCCAGCAGCCGGGCCACTTCCCGCGTGGAGCCCTTGTACTGCCGCACCAGGAACCGCATCTGCGCCCCGGCCGACTTCGGCACCGGGCGGGTGAAGGTGTTCTCGGCAGCCCGCTGGAGGCTGTCGCCGAGGATGCCCATCGCGCTGTCCTACTCTCCGTCGTCCCAGCCGGCACCCACGGTGCCGTCCTTGATGTGGCGGGCGATGTTCACGCCGTCCGTGCCGTACTCCTCCATCAGGCCCTCGGCCCACAGCACGGACTGGGTGCCCTCGTGCTTGACCATGCCGGGACTTACGCCGAGCCGGAAACCGCCGGGCAGGGGCCTGCCGTCCGGGGTGCGCGGCAGGAAGTCCAGCGGCGAGGGACCGTCGGAGACGTAGACCGCGCAGTCGGAGTTGACGGCGACCGGGTACAGGCCCACCGCGGCGAGCCGGAGCATCTTGCGGTGCATGTTGACGCGGGCGGTGGCGATGACGGCGGCACGGATGTCGGGGCGCCAGGTCGGGCGTTCGAGGGCCGGCCAGGGCTCGCCGGGCCGCCAGTGGCCCTGGGGGCGTTCGCGCAGCTTGCCGATGCCGCCCTTCATCGTCGCCTTGACGGCCGACAGCACGGCGGCCTGCCCGGGGTCGGTCCGCTTGTGCTCGGCCATGGCGGCGAGGAAGTCCTCCTCGGCCATGCCGGGCGTGACGCCCAGCTGCTCCATGGTGGCCAGGTAGGCGTCGCGCAGCCGGGTGTACCAGGGGTCGAGGTACGGGCCGTGCTCCAGGCGTACGTACGCCTCCAGGGGCTCGACGTGGTGGCCGAGTTCGACGGCGTAGGCCACGGTGGGAGTGGCGTACCAGGCGGGCCCCTCGGGCCGGTGTCCGGTCGGGGTGAAGGGGGACGGCAGGCGCGGGTCGAAGGCGATGTGGGAGAGGTCGACCAGCCAGCTGCCGGGCAGCGTCTTGTCGAACGCGGGCCGCCTGAGGTGGACCGGGGCGGACAGGCCGACGTTCAGGCGGTTGGCGGCGGCGGCGAAGGCCATGTTGACGTCGATGCCGACGACGTACGGCTTCGTGCACTCCTCGTCCGTCAGCTGCCGGGCCCACGCGCAGGCCTCCTCCATCAGCATCTCGTCCGGGGTGCGCTGGTGGTGGAGGGGGTGGCGCGCGGCCACCAGCGGGTGACCGTCGGGGGCCTCGGGGGGCGCGCACGCGACCGGCTCGGTCAGGGCGCCCGGCGCCGGGGCCGAGGCCCAGGTGCCCGTGGCCTCGTCCTTCACGGCACGGGTGGGTGGCCGCAGGGCCGTCATCAGCTCCAGGCCCGTGACGGCGGTGGAGCCGCGGGGGGTCAGGACGCGGGAGGCGTAGTCGGTCAGGACGCGGGCGAGCTCGGGGGCCGGCAGCCGGTCGGCCTCCCCCCAGGCCCGTGGGTCCAGGGCCCCCCACGGCAGGACGGCGAGCTGCACGCATCGGCGCCGGTCGCCGTCCGCGGGGCGGTAGACACGCGCCCAGGGCCCGAAACCGCGGCGGGTGAGCTGCCACTTGGCCCGGGTCAGCTGCCGCACGGCCGGGTGGTCGGCGGGCAGCCGCAGACCCCTGCGGTCCTCCAGGTGCTCGGGGAGCCCCAGCCGCACGGCGGCCGTGGCGGTGAGGACGACGAGGGGGTCGGCGTCCTTGCCGTTGCGGTGCAGCCGGGGCGCGCCCAACCGCGCCTCGGTCAGCGCCCATTCCACGAGGGCGGGCAGGGTGGTGGCCGGGCAGTGCAGCACCAGGCCGGCGGCGCAGTACGCCGAGCCGTCACCGTCCAGCACGGCGAGCGGGCCGCTCTCGAAGCGCGCCGCGGCGTCCGTGTTGGTGCCGGCGTCGGTGTCGGCGTCGGCGTCGGCGTCGGACCGTGCGCCGGGGGCCGCGGGGCGGCGTGGCGCGGTGCGCCGGGCGGGGGCCTGGGCCCGGTCGGCCTCGGCCTGCGGGGTCCGGTCCTGCGGGGTCCGAGGCTCGGGGGCCGCTGCGGGGGCCGGGACGGGCGGCGCGAGCGGCGCGGCGGGCGTGACCTCCGCGGGGGCGGGGGCGTTGGGCGGGTAGAGCTCGGCGAGGCGCTCCAGCAGGCGGGCGTAGGCCTCGCGCTGCGGGGGCCGGGGCTCGGTCCTGCCGTTCTCCCAGGACACCACCGTCGCGCGCCGCACCTTCAGCGCCTTGGCCACCTGTTCCTGCGACAGGCCATGGGCCTTGCGCAGCCGTTCGCGCTCGGCGGGCGGGGGCAGGGGCGAGGCCGAGGCGATCAGGGCGTCGACCGCGTCGAACAACTCGGACACAGGTCACCTCCTGCGGTGATCATAGCCCGAGCGGACTTCTCCCCGACCACGACACGGACTTCTGCCGTACTTGTCCCGCTCTTTTCGCGTACGGCGCGCCGGGTTCACCCCACGCCGCGCGGGCGGAACTGGATGCTGATGCGCGGGCCGACGGGCCGGGAGGTCTTGGGGACGCAGTGGTCCCAGGTGCGCTGGCAGCTGCCGCCCATCACGACGAGGTCGCCGTGGCCGAGGGGCTGCCGGACGCGGGTGGGGCCGCCGCCGTGCGGCCGCAGGAGCAGCGGCCGGGGCTCGCCGATCCCGATGATGGCGACCATCGTGTCCTCGCGCGAGCCGCGCCCGATGCGGTCGCCGTGCCAGGCGACGCTGTCCCGCCCGTCGCGGTAGAAGCACAGGCCGGCGGTGCGGAAGGGCTCGCCGAGCTCGGCGGCGTAGTGCGTGCTGAGCGCCTCGCGCGCCTCGGTCAGGACCGGGTGCGGCAGGTCGTCGCCCTCGCCGTAGTGGGCGAGGAGCCGGGGGACGTCGACCTCGTTGTCGTACATGTGCCGCCGCTCGGCCCGCCACGGGACCGTTCGCACCAGCACCTCGAACAACGGGTCGGAACCGGCGAGCCAGCCGGGCAGGACGTCGAGCCAGGCACCTTGCCCCAGCTCGATGCGCCGGGCCTCCGCCAGCGGTCGCCGCAGCGCAATCTCGTCGGCCACATCGAACAACGACCCTTGAAGTTGCAGGTGCATACACCTCAGCGTACGTCACATATAGAACAGTCGTACGGGTCGAGTGGGCCGAGGATTGGTTACAGCGAGTGAATTGACGCGACGCTCGGTTGCGGTCGCGGGGGTGTCGTCGTTGGTCCCCCGTGTCCGGGGCAGCCCGCTTCCGGATATGAGGAGAGTCGAAGGAGTGCTGGTGCGTCGGATCGTTTGCAGGCTCGTCACCGTTCTCGCCGCCGCCGCGATGGGCACCGCCGTCGCGGCGGGACCGGCGGCCGCGGCCCCCGTCCGGGTGCCGACCGGCATGGACCAGCCGCCGTGGCCCTACAAGGACTGCCTGGCCGCGGCCAAGCAGCACAAGGAAAGCCCGGCGTACGCCAAATGGCACTGCGACGAGCTGGTGAAGAAGGGCTGGATCAAGAAGCCGGGCACCTGAAGGACGACAAGGCAAAAGCGGGTGGCATCCTCGGGATGCCACCCGCTTTTTTGACGATCCGCTTGATCAGTAGGCGGAGTTGACGTTGTCCATGGAGCCGTACTTGTCGGCGGCGTAGTTGCAGGACGCGACGATGTTGGCGACCGGGTCGTAGATGTCCCAGGACGTGCCGTCGACGTGGTACGCCTTGAACGTCGGGTCGATGATCTGCAGCAGACCCTTCGAGGGGACACCGTTGACGGCGTTGACGTCCCAGTCGTTGATCGCACGCGGGTTACCGGTGGACTCACGCATCACATTGCGCTTGATGCCCTCGTAGGAGCCCGGAATGTTCTTGGACTTCATGATGTCCAGAGCCTGCGTGATCCAACCGTCCAGGTTGTCCGCGTAAGCCTTCGGCGCCGGGGCGGCCGGCTTGGCAGCGGGCTTGGCGGCGGGCTTGAGGGCGGTGCGGGCCTGGGCGCGGGAGGCGGCCTGCTCCTTGGTCTTGCGCTCGGCATCCGCCTTGGCCTTGGCGGCGGCATCGGCGGCGGCCTTGACCTTGGCCTGGGCATCGGTCGTGGCCTGGGTGGCAGCGGCGTCAGCGGTCTTGGCCAGCTCGGCGTCCTGGGTCTGACCAAAAGCCTCCGCGTTCCACGCCACCGGCTTGACCGGGGCGTGGGTGGCGGCACTGGCGGCGGGGACGACGCCCAGCACGACACCCGTGGCACCGGCGGCGGTGAGGCCGGCAGCGATGAACTTGTGGGTCTTGGTCAGACGGGTATAGCCGGAGTGGTTGGAGCGCATGAAGGAGCTGAACCTCTCGATCGGGGATGCCGCACGAGCCCGGAAGCGGCGCATAAACAAGCGCCGTTCTCGATCGGACGGCGCCGTGCGACTCAGCCATTGTTAGCGGCGCTCGAAACCCCTGGCAAAGCCCCCCAATACGGCCTTCTTTCGTGCCCGAGCACACGTCAGGGCCACGACGTCGGCCGATACCAACGGCCCCCTTTCGTATGTGATCCAGGCCCTATGGGCGGGCTCACGCCCCACCCCGCCCGCCGCTACGCACGGCGACAGGGCGCTACGTCTCTCGCCACTCTCCGTAAATCAATCGTCCGAATATCGGACGTGCGACGCGGCTCCCCTAGGCACTGGTCATACTCGGGATCTCCATCGTCTCGGATAACGGACAGGCACGACCATGATGCGGACCCTCCAGTCCCCTCCCGCGCAGCCCGAGAGCCCGCCGCAGCAGGCGAAACCGCTGGCCAACGGGCTCAAGCAACGGCATCTGTCGATGATCGCCCTCGGTGGCGTCATCGGCGCCGGCCTCTTCGTGGGCTCCGGCGCCGGCATCGCCGCCGCCGGGCCGTCGATCGTGCTCGCGTACGCCGTGTCCGGGCTGCTGGTGATGTTCGTGATGCGGATGCTCGGTGAGATGTCCGCGGCCAACCCGGCCTCCGGTTCCTTCTCCGTCCACGCCGACCGGGCCCTCGGCCCGTGGGCCGGCTTCACGGCGGGCTGGATGTTCTGGACGCTGCTGGTGGTGGGCGTGGCGGTCGAGGCGATCGGCGCGGCCCACATCCTGCAGGGCTGGTTCCCGGGCACGCCGTCGTGGCTGTGGGTCCTGGGGCTCATGGCGCTGTTCTGCGGCACGAACCTCGCGGCGGTCTCCCGCTTCGGCGAGCTCGAGTTCTGGTTCGCCGCCCTGAAGATCGGCGCCATCGCGGTCTTCCTGGTCCTCGGCGCCCTCGCGGTCTGGGGCCTGCTGCCCGGCACGGCGTCCCCGGGCACCACCCATCTGCTGCACGACGGCGGCTTCCTGCCGCACGGGGCGGGCGGTCTGCTGGCCGGCCTGCTGGCCTCGGTCGTGGCCTACGGCGGTCTGGAGACCGTCACCATCGCGGCTGCGGAGTCCGAGGACCCCCGGCGCGGGGTGGCCCGGGCAGTGCGGACGACGATGTGGCGCATCGGTGTCGTCTACGTCGGCTCGATGCTCGTGATCGTCACCCTGGTCCCGTGGCACAGCAAGGCCGTCACCGAGGACGGCCCGTACGCGGCGGTGCTCGAGCAGCTCGGCGTTCCGGCCGGCGGCCAGATCATGAACGTGGTCGTGCTGATCGCCCTGCTGTCGGCGATGAACGCCAACATCTACGGCTCCTCCCGCATGGCCTACTCCCTGGTGGCGCGCGGGCAGGGCCCGGCCGCCCTGGGCAAGGCCACGGGCGGGGTGCCGCGCCGTGCGGTGCTGGCGTCGTCGGCGTTCGGCTTCTTCGCCGTCCTGCTGTCCTACTGGTGGCCGACCACCGTCTTTGCGTGGCTGCTGAACATGGTCGGCGCGGTGGTGCTGGTGGTGTGGGGCTTCATCGCCGCCTCCCAGCTGCGCCTGCGCCGCCGGCTGGAGCGCGAGGCGCCCGAGCGGCTCGTGGTGCGGATGTGGGGCTTCCCGTACCTGACGTGGGTGACGCTGGCCGGTGTCGCGGGCGTGCTGGTGCTGATGACGCTCGAAGCGGACACGCGGGTGCAGCTGTACTTCACCGGCGGGCTCGCCCTGGCTCTGGCCGTGACCGGCCGGCTGCGGCAGCGGAGCGCCCCCTAAGGGGCGCGGGGAACGGCGCGACAAGCCACGACGCCCCCGCAGACGAAGTGCCGTGCTCGCCCGGACCCCGGGTGGCACCTCGACTGCGGGCCGTCAGTGGCCGATCGCGCCCACGCGGCGGCAGCCGCAGATCGACACGGCCCCGCGCCCCTACGGGGCACCGTACGCACCGCCAGAGGCCGGTCCCCTTTTTCCGGGGACCGGCCTCGCACGTGTGAACCCCCCGTTCGGTGCGGAATACTGCCCACGGCTGTCCGGTATCCGTGAGGGGTGGGCATGGCACATGCGGAGTTCCCCCGGGGGCCGCGCGCGGCCCCCGGGCCGGCGGTCGGGGCCGACTTGGTGGTGCGCACGCTGGGGGAGCCGCCGGGGCTGCGGATAGCGGGCGAGGTCAGTCTGCGCACCCACCCGGCCTGGGAGGGGGCGCTGGCCTCGCTGCCTGCCGGCGGGAGCGAGGTCCACCTGGAGCTGTCCGCGCTGACCTTCGTCGATGTCTTCGGCGCCACCACCCTGGCCCTGGCCGCCCAGCGGCTGGGGGCCGGCCGGCGCCTGGTCGTCGACAGGCCGCCGCCGTCGCTGCGCCGTGTCCTGGAGACGTTCTGGTCCGACCTGGCAGCGATCGAGGTGACAGTGTGAGCATGGTGAGCGCCGAGGGGGAGCCGTTCGTCCACCCGGCACTGTTCTACCGGGACCGGTCCGAGTACGTGGCGGCCACCACCTCGTTCGTGCGGGACGGCCTGGCCGCCGGGGAGCCGGTGGCGGTGGCCGTGCCGGCCGGCCGGCTCGCGCTGCTGCGCGAGGAGCTGGGCGAGGCGGGCGGGGCGGTGCACTTCGTCGACATGGAGGAGGCCGGCCGCAATCCGGGCCGGATCATCCCGCGGGTGCTGCGGGCGTTCGCCGACGCCCATCCGCAGGAGCACGTGCGCATCATCGGCGAGCCGGTCTGGTCGGGGCGCTCGGCCGCCGAGTACCCGGCGTGCGCCCAGCACGAGGCGCTGATCAACCACGCCTTCGCCGGCCGGCGGGTGACGATCGTGTGCCCGTACGACGCGTCGGAGCTGGACGCCCGGGCGCTGGCCGACGCCTACGCCACGCATCCGGTGGTCATCCGGGACGGGCGGCCGGTGCCGAGTCCTCTCTTCGCCCCGGACAAGGTGGTCGCCCTGTACAACCGGCCCCTGGTGCCGCCGGACCGGCCGCCGGACCGTTTCGGCTTCGACGGGGAGACCCTGCCCCAGGCCCGGCACTTCGTGACGGAACGGGCGCGGGCCCTGGGGCTGGACGGGGCGCGGCTGGACGACCTGGCGCTGGCCGTGGCGGAGCTGACGACGAACAGCGTGGTGCACGGCGGCGGCAGCGGGACGGTGGAGGTCTGGGCCGAGGAGGGGCACGTGGTGTGGGAGGTGACGGACCGGGGTTTCCTGGGCGACCCGCTGGCCGGGCGGCGCCCGCCGCCGGTCGACCGGCCGGGCGGGCGCGGGCTGCTGCTGGTGCACTGCCTGAGCGACCTGGTGCGCACGCACACGCATCCGGGCGGCACCACCACGCGCTGCTATGTGCGGCGCTGACCAGGCGCAGCGTGCAGCGCGTGGCGGTGCCGGTGGCCCAGGTCCAGGGGGAGACCGGGGCCGCCGGGGCGTCCGAGGGGAGCGGAGCGCCCGGAAGGGAACACCGTCGGGCCGACGAGGAGGGGGTCGTCCATGGTGTCCGCCCCGTGGATCCCGCTCCGGCGCGGTCGGCGGGGGCAGGAGTAGTAAATATATTTACTGCCAAGTACGCAAGGGTAAGAAAATTTTCATTCCTTCCGAGGTCTGAAAGAACCCCGCCCGGCGCGGTGGGGCGGGGTCAGTCCTCGAGGAAGAAGTCGTGCTGCTCGGCAGCCTGCTCGTACTTCTCCAGCCGCAGCTGGGTGCGCTCCGGGTCGGCGTCGGCCATGGCCTGCAGCAGGGCCGCCGACAGGACGCCGGGGGCGGCGTAGGAGTCGAAGACCAGGCGGGAGCCGGTGCCGGCGGTGAAGACGACGTCGGCGGCCTCCACCAGGGGGCCCAGGGCCACGTCCGTGATCAGGGCGACGCGCAGGCCCGTGCTGCGCGCCGAGCGCAGGGCGGCGAGGGTCTCCTTGGCGTGCCGGGGCATGGCGAAGGCCAGCACCCAGGTGCCGCCGGCCTCGCGGGCCTGCAGGAGCGCGTCGTGGGCCACGCTGCCGCCGCGGGAGACCAGGCGGACGTCGGGGTGGATGCGCTTGGCGGCGTAGGCGAAGTACTCGGCGAGCGAGACGGAGATGCGCAGGCCCATGACGGTCAGGGGCACGGAGGTGGCCAGCTCGCGGCCGATCTCCAGGACGCGGTCGGTGCCGGCGAAGAGGCGGCGCAGGGCCTCCAGGTTGGCGATCTCGGCGTCGACGGCCGCCTGCAGTTCGTTCGGCCGCGCTTCCGCCGGCTCCGCTCCCGGTGCGCCGGCGAGGGCGCCGATGGCGATGGGCTGCAGGGCCTCGCGCAGCGCGGGGTAGCCGGTGAACCCCAGCGAGCAGGCGAACCGGGTCACCGACGGCTGGCTGACCCCGACCCGCTCGGCGAGGTCGGTGATGGTCAGGAACGCGGCCTCGGTGAGGTGGTCGGTGATGTACTGAGCGATGCGGCGCTGTCCGGGCGAGAGCCGGTGGTCGCCGAAGAGCGCGCGGAGCTTCTCCGCCGGGGCCGGCTCCGCCGCCGCCGGGGGCCTCCCGCGAGTGATCGCCGAGGCCTGTGCACGCTGCTGCTGCCCTGGTCGCACCGGTGTGTCTCCTTCTCGCCTGTGCGGCTCAACATAACGCACCCGGGCCCGCAGCCCGGGTGCGTTCGCCTGTGCCGCTCATGGCTTGGGGCACGGCTTCCAGGCGAAGTGGTAGAGCGTGTTGATGTTGCCGTCCGCGGAGTCCATCGCCAGCATGCTGGTGGTCTTCGTGGGGTCGGACGTGCCGGCGTCGACGCGGAGCTCGGTGTTGATGTTGAAGTTGCGCAGGGCCCCGCAGGGCGCGTAGACGAGGGCGTCGATGTCGGTGGTGTCGGAGTTCTGCCAGTTGTCGTTCAGCGGGCCGGTGTAGGGGTGGTTCACGTAGGACGTCTGCTGCATGCCCTGGAAGTAGTACGAGGCGCGCTGCAGTCCGGTGGCGCCCTTCTCCAGGTGCGCGAAGCCGCGGTAGTCGGCGCGGGCGACGGCGTAGGTGAAGCCCTGGGGCACGTGGACGTTCAGGCTGAGCTGGCAGTTCTTGCGGAAGTCCGTCGGTTTGGCGCCCACTCCGACCTGGGCGACGTAGTTGCTGTAGGAGACGGTGAAGGCCGTGTTGTCCGGCGAGACGTTGACGTTGGCCGAACCGGCCGGGCAGCCCGAGCCGTTGACGGCCACGACGTCGATGACGATCTTGTCGGGTGGCGGGGTGCCCTCCCAGCCCGCGGGCCGCGCGAGTGGCGTGGCCAGCAGCGCCGCGACCGCTCCCGCGGTCAGCACCGGTGCGAGCATGTCTCATCCCTCCCGCGGACCGGGGCCCGCCCGGGCCGGCAGCGGACGTGAGCGATCCGGTGCGGGCCCGGGGTGCGGGCCCCGCACCCGGTCAGGGACATTCCTTCCAGGCGAAGTGGTAGAGGGTGTTGACGCTGCCGTCCGTGGAGTCCATCGCCATGAAGCTGTTGGTCGTCGAGGGGTCGGAGGAGCCGGCGCCGACGCGCAGTTCGGTGTTGACGTTGAGGATGCGCTGGACGCCGCAGGGCGCGTAGACGAGGGCGTCGACGTCGGTGACGTCGGAGGTCTGCCAGTTGTCGGTGACCGGGCCGCTGAAGCGGTGGCTGACCGCGGTGGTCTGCGGGGAGCCCTGGAAGTAGTAGCCGGCCCGCTCCATGCCGGTGGCGCCCCGCTCCAGGTGGGCGAAGCCGCGGTAGTCGGCGCGGGAGATGGCGTAGGTGAAGCCCTGCGGGACGTGGACGTTCAGGCCCAGCTGGCAGTTCTTGCGGAAGTCGGTCGGCTTGGCGCCGATGCCGACCTGGGCGAGGTAGTTGCTGTAGGTGATGGTGAAGGCGGTGTTGTCGGGGGCGACGGCCACGGCGGCGGTGCCGGCGGGGCAGCCGGAGCCGTTGACGGCCACGACGTCGATGACGATGCGGTCGGGCGGCGGCGGGCCCTGCACGGCGGCGGCCTGTGGCGCGAACGATGCGGCCAGGAGCGCCGTCGTGGCGCCGGCGATCAGTGCGGGTCTGAGCACGGGAGTCCTCCCATCGGGGTGCAGGAGCGTGCTTGGCGCGGTCCATACCAGCAGGCAGGGGCGGGCATGTACAGAACAAGACAGGCCGAGAATGCCCGCCCCGGCCCGGGGCCGGGGCGGCCGCCGCGGCCCGAGGGTGATGTCGGAAATCCGCCAGCCACCGCGCCTGCCTGCCGTCATGCTGAGCGGGTGCATGAAGACAGGGAGCGATGCGTCCGAGCCGTGCAGTCCAAGGACGCGCGGTTCGACGGCTGGTTCTTCACCGCGGTGCTGACGACCGGCGTCTACTGCCGGCCCAGCTGCCCGGTGGTGCCGCCCAAACCACAGAACATGACCTTCCACCCCAGTGCGGCCGCCGCCCAGCAGGCGGGGTTCCGGGCCTGCAAGCGCTGCCGGCCCGACGCCACCCCCGGCTCACCGCAGTGGAACGAGCGCGCCGACCTCGTGGCCCGGGCCATGCGGCTCATCGGGGACGGGGTGGTCGACCGCGAGGGGGTCGACGGGCTGGCCACCCGGCTCGGCTACAGCACCCGGCAGATCGAGCGCCGGCTGCGGGCCGAGGTGGGGGCCGGCCCCCTCGCCCTGGCCCGGGCGCAGCGCGCCCAGGCGGCCCGCCTGCTGATCGAGACCAGCACGCTGCCGATGGCGGACGTGGCCTACGCCGCCGGCTTCGCCTCCGTACGCGCCTTCAACGACACGGTCCGCGAGGTCTTCGCCCTCTCCCCCACCGAGCTGCGCCGGCGCAGCCGCCCCGAGCACACCGCCGGCCAGCTGTGCCTGCGACTGCCCTACCGGGCCCCCTTGTGCCCCGACAACCTCTTCGGGCACCTGGTCGCCACGGCCGTGCCCGGCGTGGAGGAGTGGCGCGCGGGCACCTACCGCCGCACCCTGCGCCTGCCGCACGGGCACGGCATCGCCGAACTGCGGCCGGGCCCCGGCCCGTACGTCCAGTGCCGGCTGTCCCTGTCCGACCTGCGCGACCTGACCACCGCCATCAACCGCTGCCGGCGGCTGCTGGACCTGGACGCCGACCCCGAGGCCGTCGACGAACTGCTCGGCGGCGACGCGGTCCTCGCGCCCCTGATACGCAAGGCGCCCGGCCGCCGGGTGCCGGGCACGGTGGACGGTGCGGAGTTCGCCGTGCGGGCGCTGCTCGGCCAGCAGGTCTCCACGGCGGCGGCCCGGACCCACGCCGGGCGGCTCGTGGCCGCCCACGGCACGCCGGTCGCCGACCCCGGCGGCGGGCTGACCCACCTCTTCCCCTCCCCCACCGCCCTGACCGGCCTCGATCCGGCCACCGTCGCCTTCCCCCGCAAGCGGCGCGAGGCCCTCGCCGGCCTCGTCGAGGTGCTGGCGGCCGGGCGGCTGGACCTGGCGGCGGGCAGCGACTGGCAGCGGGCCCGGCAGGTGCTGTCGGACCTGCCGGGGGTGGGACCATGGACCGTGGAGACGATCGCCATGCGCGCCCTGGGCGACCCCGACGCGTTCACCGCGACCGACCTCGGCGTACGGCTCGCCGCGGCGGGACTGGGCCTGCCCACGACGCCGGCCGCGCTGACCCGCCGCGCCGCGGCGTGGCGGCCGTGGCGCGCGTACGCCGTCCAGCACCTGTGGGCGACCGGCGACCACCCCGTCAACCACATGCCGACCGCGGACGTCGTCGCCGCGCCGGCCCGCACCGACGACCGAGGAGCAGCCCACCGATGACCACGCCAGTCCAGCGCACCCACACCGTCGTCGACAGCCCGTACGGGCCGCTGACCCTGGTGGCCGAGGGCCGGCATCTGGTCGGTCTGTACATGGAGGACCAGCGGCACCGCCCGCCGGTGGAACGCTTCGGCCGGCGGCTGCCGGACGCGGGCGGTGAGCCGTTCGCCGAGACCGTCCGGCAGCTGCGGGAGTACTTCGCGGGCGAGCGCCGGGAGTTCGACCTGCCGCTGCTGCTGCACGGCACCGACTTCCAGCAACGGGTCTGGGCGGCGCTGCGCGAGATCCCGTACGGGCGGACGTGGACGTACGGCGAGCTCGCCGAGCACATCGGGCAGCCGACGGGGTCCCGGGCCGTCGGTCTGGCCAACGGCCGCAATCCCCTCGGGATCGTCGTGCCCTGCCACCGCGTCGTCGGCGCGGACGGCAGCCTGACCGGCTACGGCGGCGGCATCGAGCGCAAGCGCGCCCTGCTGGCGCACGAGTGCGCCCTGCCGGCAACCTCCGGCGACGCTCAGGCGGCCCTGTTCTGACTACGGCACGTCTGCGACTACGGCACGCCTTTGACTACTGCACGTCGATGTGCTCGGCGAAGGCGGTCACGGACAGGTCGCCGTTGGTCACCAGCTTGTCGAACGGCACGGTCAGGTGCTCGCGCGAGGCCGGCGGGGTGATCTGCAGGTACGAGGCCCGCACCATGACCGGGGCGTCGGCGTGCGCCCAGGCGAGCGCGGCCTCTGCGGAGCCGCCCGGCTTCAGGAACAGGGTGCGCTTGCCCGGGTCGGTCACGAAGTAGGTGCTGCCCCAGCGGGTGTGGGTGGTCAGCGCCTTGCGCCCGGCGTCCTCCAGCCCCAGGCCCGGGTAGCCGCGCAGGGCGCAGGTGTGCCCGGTGGTGTTGGTGAGCTTCAGGACGGTGCCCTCGTGGGACATGCCCACCTGGTGACCGGCGTCCGACAGCGAGGCCTTCAGGCCCGCGACCCCGCAGGTCGGTGTTGCCTCGGCCGGTGCGGCCGAGGCGGCGCCTGCCCCGCCGAGGACGACCCCGGCCGCCATTGCCGTCGCCGCGACCGTCGCGGCGGTCCTGCCCAGTGCGTTCCGTATCATCACACGCCCCCTCGGAGTGGAGAGGAGAAGCACGAGCCTTCCCCGTGCTCTCCATGATCTCTCTTCCGTCTGCCTCGCGCAGGTCTCCCCAAACGCCCTGCGGCACAGGGAGGGTGTGTGATGCGCCTCAGCCGAGCCTGTCCTTGCGCAGGCACTCGATCTGGTAGTCGCCACTGGCCTCGTCGACCGTCACGCCGTGGGTCTCGCAGCCGAAGCCGGGGAAGGCCCGGTCGAAGGACTCCAGGGCGCGCAGGTAGCGCAGCAGGGGCCCGTCGGCGCCGCCGGTGGACTCGCCGGGCATGAGCACGGGGATGCCCGGCGGCGTGACGGTCACCATGGCGGCCGCCACCCGTCCCGCGGCGTCGGCGATCCTGACCCGTTCGGTGCCCTCGCGGATCAGCTGCCGGTAGCACCAGCGGGGTACGGCGACGGGCTCGGGCAGTTCCCGGAAGGCCCGGTCGAGGAGGGTGACGAGGTCGGCCCGGCGCAGGTGCTCGTGCATCGACCGGCACAGCTCGTCCAGCGTCACGCCGGCGTAGCGGCCGGGGTGCCGCTCGACGAGGCCGGGCAGGACGCGCTCGAGCGGTTCGGCGGCGTCGTAAAGGGACTTGAAGTCCATCAGGGCGTCGAGCAGGGTGCCCCACTTGCCCTTGGTGATGCCCATGGAGAACAGGATCAAGGTGGTGTAGCTGTCGGTCTTCTCCACCACGATGTTGCGGGTCGCCAGGTAGGCCACCAGGACGCGGGCGGGGATGCCGCGCTCGGCCCAGGTGCCGGTGGCGTCCATGCCGGGGCAGGTGAGAGTGACCTTGACGGGGTCGAGCAGGGCGTAGCCCTCGTCGAGGCCCGGGAAGCCGTGCCAGTCGGCGTCCGGTCCGAGCTGCCAGCAGGAGGGTTCGGTGCGCAGCAGGTCGGCGGGGGCGTCGGCGAAGGCGTACCGCTCGCCGGTGGCGGGGTCGGTGACCTCCTCGGGCTGCCAGACGCCGAAGAACCAGGCGGGCCGGTCCTGGGCCTGCTCGATGCGGCGTGCCGTGCGCACCACGGCCTGGCGGAAGCGGACGGCTTCGGTGACCGCTTCGTCGACGAGCCAGTGGCCCTGGGGGCCGTCCATCATGCCGGCGGCGACGTCGAGGGAGGCGATGGCGGGGTACAGCGGCGAGGTGGTGCCGTGCATCATGAACGCCTCGTTGAACCGCTCGTGGTCCACCGGGGCCCTGGGCGCCGCCCGGACGTGCACCATCGCGCTCTGCGAGAGCGCGGCGAGCAGCTTGTGCGTGGACTGGGTGGTGAAGACGGTGGGGCGCTCGGGCCCGGGGAAGGTGCCGGGCCCCACGGCCATCCCGTAGCGGCCGGCGTACAGGGGGTGGAAGCGCGCGTAGGCGAACCACGCCTCGTCGAAGTGCAGGCGCGGTGTGCTGGGGGCCAGTTCGTGCGCGAGGCGCACGGCGTCGTAGCACACGCCGTCGTACGTGGAGTTGGTGACCACGGCGTACTGGGCGGCGGGCGAGGTGGCCTGCGCGGCGAGGGGGTTGGCGGCGATGCGGGCGGCGACGGCGTCGGCGGCGACGCCCGCCGGGGGCAGGGGGCCGGCCAGCCCGTAGCCGTTGCGGGTGGGCACAAGGTAGACGGGCCGGGCGCCGGAGAGGACCAGTCCGTGCAGGACGGACTTGTGGCAGTTGCGGTCGATCAGGGCGATCTCGTCCTCGGCGGCGCAGTACTGGCCGACCATGCGGTCGGCCGTGGAGTTGCCGTGCAGGACGAAGTAGGTGCGCTCGGCGCCGAAGATGCGGGCGGCGTTGCGCTCGGCGTCGCCGACGGGGCCGGTGTGCTCGAAGAGGGAGCCGAGCTCCTCGACGGAGATGGACAGGTCGGTGCGGAAGAGGCGCTCGCCGTAGTGGTCGAAGAAGGCGCGGCCGACCGGGGACTTGAGGAAGGCGACGCCGCCGGCGTGGGCCGGGGTGTGCCAGGAGTACTCGTGGGCGTCGTGGAAGCGGCGCAGGGCGCGGAAGAAGGGCGGCAGGACGGCCTCGCGGTAGGCGCGGGCCGCGCCGGCGATGCGGCCGGCGATGAACGCCGGGGTGTCCTCCAGCGGCCACACGTAGCCGACCACCGCCTCGGCGACCCACAGGGGCAGGCGTTCGAGGTCCTCGTCGGCGTCGTCGGTCATGACCAGCAGGACCGGAAGGCCCTTGAAGCGGCGGGAGATCTCGCGCAGGACGGTGGCGCCGCCGGGCCCGTCCGCTGCGGGGGCGCCGGCCGGGGCGAGGTCCCAGGAGACGACGGCGGCCGCGAGACCGGCCTCGGTGCGCAGCACCGCCCGGGCGTCGGAGTCGGTGCGGGCCCAGCGCACTTCGAGCCCGTGGGACTCCACCGCCGCGCGGATCCTGCGCAGTTGCTCGCTGTGGGATCCGGCGGCGAGCGGGTCCTGCTGCAGCGCGAAGAGGACGGTTCCGTCGGTCATCTCAACTCCCCCGTTATTGAGATCAACGGACCACACCCTGCCCGTGGTGGGCCGCGGCCACTCCCCGCACGAGGTCCGCCGATGCCCAAACCACCCGGTCGTGGGCAATCGGTGCGCGTGCTGCGGGCGGGTGCCCCCGGTGGGGCTGATCGGTGGGAACGGGCCGCGGGCGGGCATGGCGGCGGGCCGGGCCCGGGGCGCGGTGGTGTAAGCAGGAGGCATGGATCTCTGGCGACCGCGCGGGGCCCCGCGCCGGCCGGGGCGGGGCAACCGGGCCCTGGTCGCGGTGCCGTTCGTGCTCATCCTGGTCGTCACGGTGGTGGACGTCCTGGCGCCGCCCGAGGTGCACCTCGGTCCCTTCCTGGTCGCCGCGCCCGCGGTCACGGCGTCGTTCGGCGGGGCACGGCTGACGGCGTTCGTCGGCCTGGTGGCGGTGGTGGCGCAGGTCCTCGTGGCCGTCCTGCGCACCTCCCTGACGGATCTCAACCACACGCTGCAGGTCACGGCGCTGATCCTCATTTCGGCGATCGTGACGCTCTTCGCGCACCGCCGCGAGCGGCACGAGCGGCAGATGACGCAGCTCAGGTCGGTGGCGGAGGCCGCTCAAGGCGTGGTGCTGCGGGCGTTGCCGCGGCGCTCGGGCCCGCTGCGCATCGCGTCGGTCTACCTGGCCGCCGAGGCCGAGGCGCAGATCGGCGGCGACCTGTACGCGGTGGCGCGGACGGCCGGCAGCACGCGGCTGGTCGTGGGGGACGTGCGCGGCAAGGGGCTGGCGGCGGTCGGGGACGCGGCGCTGGTCCTGGGGGCGTTCCGGGCCGCGGCGCACCGGCAGGCGGAGCTGCCGGACCTGGTGGCGGATCTGGAGGGCGCCCTCGCCTCGGGCGTGAACGGGCTCGGGGGGCGGGAGCGGGCCGACCGCAGCGAGGCGTTCGTCACCGCTGCCGTACTGGACGTGCCGGACGGGGTGCCGGTGCTGCACATGGTCAGCTGCGGGCACCCGCCTCCGCTGCTGCTGCGCGAGGGCCGGGTGAGCGCGCTGGAGGCGGCACAGCCGGGGCTGCCGCTGGGGCTGGCCTCCTTCGACCGGTCGGGCTTTGTCCTGGAGTCCTTCGCGTTCGGCCCGGGTGACGTCGTCCTGCTGTACACGGACGGGGTGATCGAGGCGCGGGACGGAGCCGGGGTGTTCTACCCCCTGGCCGAGCGGCTGGCGGGGCGCTCGGGGGACCATCCCGAGGCGCTGCTGCGGCACCTGCGCGAGGACCTGCTGGCGCATGCGGGCGGGTCCCTGGGCGACGACGCGGCCATGGTGGCCGTCCAGCGGCTGGCCGCGCCGTAGGCGATTGCCGGGCCCTGCCCGGTGCGGCCGGTGGCCGTCCTCGGTCGTCGTCTACAGTGCTGCCGATCAGCCGAGGAGGGGGCCGATGACGTCCGTCCAGCGCCGGGCAGCAGCCGTGACCGGCCTCGTGGCACTGGCCGCCTTCGCCGTGCTGGCCGCTCTGGTCGTCGTCCGGGGCGGCGCCCCCTGGCCGGTGGACACCTGGGTGCTGGGGTGGGCCGTGGAGCACCGGCCGGGCCCGGCGGTGACCTTCGCGCGCCGTCTGACCGACACCGGCACGGGTGCCGTGCCGTACCTGCTGGCCGTCCTGGCCGGGCTTCTTGCCGGGCGCACGGCCCGGCAGCGCCTGCTGTACGCCGCGTGGTGCCTGCTCTTCCTGGGGGCGGGCCAGGGCCTGCGGCGGGCGGTGCTGTACGCGGTCGAACGGGCGCGGCCGCCCGCGCGGGACTGGGCGACGCACGCCTCGGACTGGTCCTTCCCCTCCGGGCACGCGACGACGGCGGCCCTGACCGCCGCCCTGCTCGTCGCGGTGGCTCTGCTGCGCGCGCCACGGGCCCGGTGGCCGCTGGCCGTCCTGGCCGGCTGCTGGGGAGCGGCGGTGGGGCTGACGCGGGCCTACCTGGGCGTGCACTGGATCAGCGACGTCGTCGGGGGCTGGCTGTTCGCCGTCGCGTGGTGCGGTGCGGGCGTGTGGGCGGCCGCCCGGTGGCTCCCCGTACCCGCCCGGCCGCAGCGACGACGGCCCGCGGGCTCCCGGCGCGGTGCCGCCCGCGCCGGGAGCCGCTGAGCCGCTGAGCCGCTGAGCCGCTGAGCCGCAGGGCCCTACCGCCGGGGCCGGGTGCCCGGTTCCTGGCGCGGGGGCTGCTGGGCGGCGCCGGGGAAGGCCGGTGCCGGCAGGTGGGCGACGTCCCACTCGGCCTGGCGCAGCCGTTCCTCGGTGTCGGTGGGCAGGCCCGGCGGCCTGCCGGCGGCGGAACCGAAGCCGAAGGCGGAGGTCAGGTCGCCGAAGGTGCGCCGGCGCCAGGCGCTGATGTTGGGCTCGCGCACCCCCGTCCAGCGTTCGAGGAAGCGCAGCACCGAGGTGTGGTCGAACGCCTCGCCGGCCGCCCAGCCGCCCACTGTCCACGGCGAGACGATGAGGCAGGGCACGCGGAAGCCCCCGCCGATCGGCAGGCCCTGGACGAACTCGTCCGGGGTGCCCTTGGGCGGGACGGGCGGGGGCACGTGGTCGAAGAGGCCGTCGTTCTCGTCGAAGTCGAGGATGAAGACGGTCCTGCGCCACACCTCGGGGTTCTCGGCGATCGCTTCGAGTTTCTTGGCGATGAAGTCCGCGCCGGCGGCGGGCAGCGAGTCGGGGTGCTCGCAGGAGGCGGTGGTGGGCAGGATCCAGGAGACGGCCGGCAGTCGGCCGGCTCGCGCGTCGGCCTCGAAGGCCCCCTCGGGGGCTGCCCGCAGTCCGCGCTCGTACAGGGGGCTGCCGGGCTTGGCGTTCTTGAACTGCTGGAACTGCTCCAGCATGTTCGTGCCGTAGTCGTCCTCCTCCCGGTAGACGCGCCAGCTGATGCCGGCCTTCTCCAGGCGCTCGGCGTAGGTGGTCCACCGGTAGGGCGTGGGCGCGGTGTTGTCGATGACGGGGCCGCCGCGGGTGCCGCCGGGGTCGATCGTGCCGGTCATCCAGTACAGGCGGTTGGGCCAGGTGGGGCCGAGGACGGAGCAGAAGTAGTTGTCGCAGATGGTGAAGGCCTCCGCGAGCGCGAACTGGAAGGGGATGTCCTCGCGCGTGTGGTAGCCCATCACGTAGGGGGCCTTGGCGCCGTCGGAGCCGGGGCGGCGGTGGGCGGCCATCCAGCGGTCCATCCTGCCGCCGTTCCACGACTCGTGCTGGGTGCGCCAGGAGTGGTCGGTCGAGGGGATCGCCTGGGCGCGGGTGCGGTGGGTGTCGAGGCGGAAGGGCAGCAGGTAGCCCTTGGGGTTCTTGGCGTCGGGCTGGTGGAAGACGCTGCGTCCGCTTGGCAGCGTGAGGGCGCCGGGGTCGGCGAAGCCGCGCACCCCCTTGAGGGTGCCGTAGTAGTGGTCGAAGGATCTGTTCTCCTGCATCAGCAGCACGACGTGCCGGACGTCGGCGAGCGAGCCGCCCCGCGCGGGTCCTGCGGCCACCGCCCGCTGGAGGCCGGGTGGCAGCACGGACAGAGCCGCGGTGCCGGCCGCCGCGCCGAGGAGCCTGCGCCGGGTGATGTCGGACATGAGGATCCCTCCCTGGGTGTCGTGTGGGGGCCACACGCATGACCGGTACGACTGTCCCGGTACGGGCCCGTCGACGACAGGGGGGAGGGAGTGAACGATGCGGCAATTAGCTGTGAATGAGGGGAAGTTGGCCGATCGGCGCCCGGGAGGACGCCATGGCGCGCCGGGCGATCACGTACGGGGGGCACGGGCCCCGCACCCCGGCGCCCGGCATCCGGCCGGGCGCCGGGGAAGGTGTCGGCGGCACCGCGTTACGCTGGAATCGTGGCAGATTAAACAATCCCCGTTCCGGCAATCTCCCGGTGCGGGGACCGGAAGGATCCGGAGGACGCCATGGGGATCCTGGCGAACCTGACTCCGGCCCTCGGCAGCATGCGCAAGCGCACTGACGACAGGCGCAGGAGGAGGAGCAGGCACCACAAGAAGACGGATCACCGTCGTCGCTACGGCAAGGGCTACTGACGGCATCCGGCAACCGTCCAGGCCGGGCCTCGCAGGCCCGGCCGTGTCGATGGGGCGGGGGCACGTGCTGTGTGGTCGCCGCGGCGGTTCGTGGCCGCCATCGCCAACCCGCAGGAGGAGGAGTCGGTCGTCCCGGCCGCTCCCCCGGTGCCGCTGCGCGAGGTCTTCCGCCGCTTCTGGCCCTACACCCGCGGCGGGCGCCGCTGGCTGCCGGTCCTCCTCGTCCTCGTCGCCGCCGGCCCGGTGCTGGACGCGGCCGGCGTCTGGCTGTTCAAGATCGTCATCGACGACGTCCTGGTGCCGCGGCACCTCGCCCTCTTCGTGCCCGTCGCCCTGGCCTACGTGGGCATCACGCTGGCCGCGGGCCTGGTGAGCTTCGGCGACGAGGTCACCTCCACCTGGGTGGGCGAGCGTTTCCTGATGACCCTGCGCGCGGACCTCTTCCGGCACCTGCAGGGCCTCTCCCTCGGCTTCTTCGAGCGCCGCCGGCTCGGTGACGTCCTCGCCCGCCTGACGGGCGACGTCGAGGCGGTCGAGACGTTCCTGCTCTCCGGGATCGTCACCGCGATCGCCCACCTGATGGAACTCGCCGTCTTCCTGGCCGTGCTCTTCTACCTCAGCTGGGACCTGACCGTGGTCGCCCTCCTGGTCGCCCCGCTGTTCTGGGGCACCGCCCGCTGGTTCGCGACCCTGGTCAAGGACGCCTCCCGGGAGCGGCAGCGGCGCAGCGGGACGATCAGCGCCGTCGCGGAGGAGAGCCTGGCCAACGTCGCCCTCGCCCAGGCCTACGGGCGCGAGGGCCACGAGCAGCAGCGCTTCCGGGCCGAGAACCTCGGCCGGTACCGGGCCGAGATGGCCTCCGCCCGCATCGCCGCCCTCTTCGGCCCGGTCGTCGACGTCCTGGAGCTGGGCGGCGTGCTGGTCGTCATGGGGCTGGGGGCCTGGGAGCTGACCCGGGGCGGTCTGACCCTGGGCGGGCTGCTGGTCTTCCTCACCCTGCTGACCCGGCTCTACGGGCCGATCCGGGGCGTGGCGCGGCTGAGCAACACCTTCTACGCGGCGTCCGCGGCCGCCGAGCGGATCATCGAGATGTTCGACCAGCGGCCGCAGGTCACCGAGACTCTCTTCCCCGCCCGGCTGGGGCGGGCTCGCGGCGAGGTGGTCCTCGACGCGGTCACCTTCCGCTATCCGGCGGCCGCCCGGCCCGCGCTCACGGACGTCTCCCTGCGAGCGGGGCCCGGCGAGACGCTGGCCCTGGTGGGGGCGAGCGGTGCGGGGAAGTCGACCGTCGCCAAGCTGCTGCTGCGCTTCTACGACCCCGAGCGCGGCGCCGTGCGCATCGACGGCCTTGACGTGCGCGAGCTGCGCCTGGCGGAGCTGCGCGAGAACATCGCGCTGCTCCTGCAGGAGACGCCGGTCCTGCACGGCACCGTCCGGGAGAACATCGCCTACGGCCGGCCCGGCGCGAGCGAGGCACAGATCGTCGCGGCGGCACGGGCCGCGGACGCCGACGGTTTCGTCCGCCGCCTGCCGCAGGGCTACGACACGGTGGTCGGCCAGCACGGCCGGTTGCTGTCGGGCGGGCAGCGCCAGCGCCTGGCGATCGCCCGGGCCATGGTGCGCGACGCGCCCGTCCTCGTCCTCGACGAGCCGACGACCGGGCTCGACGCCGCGTCGGGCCGCCGGATCCTGCAGCCGCTGCGGATGCTGATGGCCGGGCGCACGACGATCATCATCTCCCACAACCTGCTGACCGTGCGCAGCGCCGACCGCATCGTGCTGCTGGAGGACGGCCGGGTCGCCGACAGCGGCACCCACGCCGAGCTGCTCGCCCGCAGCGCCTCCTACCGGCGGCTGCACCGCCTGCACGGCGCCGGCGGCGGCCTGCCGCTCGCGCCGGCCGAAGGGGATGCGGCATGAGCGCCCGCGCCGGCCCGCGGCCGGCGCCGCTGCCGGCCGGGGCGCTCGTCGCACCGGGCTACGAGGTGCTGGCGCACCTGCATCGCACCGGCTGGCTGGATCTGTACGACGCCTGGAGCCGGGAGCGGGAGTGCCGCTGCGTGGTGAAGGTGCTGCGCCCGGACCGCGACGCCGATCCGGAGCTGCGCGAGCGGCTGCTGCGCGAGGGCCGCTGGCTCAAGGACTTCACGCACCCGCACCTGGTGCGCGCCTACGAGGTCGCCGGCGCCGCGGACCCGCGGCCGTACGTCGTCCTGGAGACGCTCACCGGCGAGACGCTCGATCACCTGGTGCAGTACGCAGACGCCCTGCCGGACGCCGGCGACCTGGCCCTGCTCGGCGTGCAGCTGTGTTCGGCGGTGCACTACCTGCACGGCCAAGGGCTGCTGCACCTGGACATCAAGCCGGACAACGTCGTCATCGACTGCCGCCGGGCCAAACTGCTCGACCTGAGCACCGCCGCCCCGCCCGGCCCCGGTGAGCCCGGCATCGGCACCCGCTGCTACCTCTCCCCCGAGCAGGCGCGCGGCGGGCCGCTGACGGCGGCGACGGACGTGTGGGGCATCGGCGTCACGCTGTACGAGGCCGCCACCGCAACAGTGCCGTTCGACGAGGGCGAGGAGCCGCAGGAGGAGACCTCCGACGAGCCGCCGGGCGAGGACGAGCCGGACGAGGACGCATGGGGCGAAGAGGAACTGGCCGCGCGCTATCCGCAGCTGCGCGGGCGGGCACCGTCCGTGGCGGCCCGCCGGCGCCTGCCCGCCGGCCTGGCCGCGGCGATCGACGCCTGCCTACGGCCGGACCCGGCCGCCCGCCCCCCGCTGGACGCCCTCGCCGCCGCGCTCGACGCCCTGCTGCCGCAGGGGCGCCGCACCGCTGCGCCCCGGGAGTGAGGGGGCCGCCGCTGTCGCGAGCAGAGTGCGCATGGTCTCCGCGGCGGTGACGGCGGCCTGGCCGCAGCAGTTGTTGAACAGCACATGCACCCGCGCGGCGCCGCGGGCGAGCCGCCGCACGCGCGCGGCCCACGGGGCCAGCTCGGCGCTGGTGTAGTCGTGGCGGAAGCGGTCCTCCTTGCTGCCCCGCCCCCAGGCCGCCGAGCGGCCGTGGAAGCGCACGACCGCGAGGTCCGGGCAGGTGACCTCGGCCACGGGCGGGACGGCCCCGGGCACCCGCGGGGAGGTGTCCACCGCCACGAGCGCCATGCCGCATTCCCGCGCCAGCCCGAGGGTGCCCGGCAGTTCGGTGTGTCCGAACCAGCCGGGGTGGCGGAACTCGACGGCCAGCGGCAGGTCACCGGCGTACGCCCGGCAGGCGGCCACCCGCGCGCGGCTGCGCGGCCCGGGGGCCAGCCACGGCGGGAACTGCACCAGGACCGCGCCCAGCCGGCCCGCCTCCCGCAACGGCCGTATCCCCTCGGTGAACCTGCGCCACAGCTCGCCGATGAGCTCGCGCGGCAGCTGCGCGCTCGTCAGGCGCCGTTCGGCCGGCCCCGGCGGCCGCAGGTCGGCGGGCAGCATGGCCGCCCGTACGGGGTGGCCGGTCAGGGGCGCGAACGCCTTGACGTCGAAGGTGAAGCCGGCGGGCGTGCGCTGCGCCCACTGGTGGCCGATGTGCGGGGCGGGCAGCCCGTAGTACGTCGTGTCGGCCTCCACGACGGGGAAGCGGGCCGCGTAGTGCCGCAGCCGTCCCTCGGGGGAGCGCGCGCCCGGCGGGTACCAGCCGCTCGCGACGAGGGCCTGGTCCGTCCAGGAGCAGGTGCCGACCAGGATGCCGGACCGGTCGATGGTGCTCACGCCGTCTCCTTCCCGGTGCCTTCCCGGTGCCTTCCCGGTCGAAGGTGCCGCCGGTGCGTGGCGGACCGGGAGCTCAGGCGTGTTCCCCGGATCGGCCCGGTGACACCCCCTCAGCGGACCGCGGTGCTGCGCAGCACCGCGTCGACCTCCTGGCCGGCCCGGGTGCCGGGGGCGTCGCCGCTGAGGCCCAGGACGAAGGACGTGCGGCGGTGGTCGACGGTGACCACGGTCATCCTCAGGTGTGCGGTGCCGCCCTTGGGGTCGGTGATCCTCACCGTGACGGTGTGGGCCGGCTGATCGCCGACCTGCGCCGGGCGGGAGTCCTCCAGCGTCGCGGGCTGGTCGGGGAAGAAGAACTCGGCGTTCGACCGGGCCGCGCGCTCGGTCTGCTGCGGCAGGGCCGCGGGCGGGACGACCTGCCCGGACCGCCCGGCCATGACGGTGGCGCCGGTCGCGTCGTGTGCGGCTGCGGCGTCCGGCTTCCTGATGATCTGTGAGGTGAAGGCGCTCATCAGGCCGGCGTCCTTGGCCGCGTCGTGCTTCCAGCCGGCGGGTATCGCGTAGGACAGTCCGGCCCTGGTGTCGTCCACCCGGGGCCGGCCGGCCAGCGGGGAGTCGTCCCCCTCGCGCGTCAGCCACCAGGTGAGCGCGCCGCCCCCGGCCAGCAGCACGGCCAGGGCGGTGGCGCCGGCGATCACCGCGGTGCGCCGCGCGGGCCGGGGGGCCGGGGGCGGGGCAGGCGCATGGGCCGGGCAGGGCGGGTGGTACGGCTGGGGGGAGGGCGGCGTCGGGCTGGTCATGGCCTTGAGCCTTCCCTCCGCGCGGGGCTGCGGCCTGAGTGCCCGTACTCAGATCGCGTACTCAGGCATCCGGGCGTGCCGGGCGCCCGGGGGGCGGTCACACTGGGGCAGGTGAGCAGCCTTGCCTCCGGGTCGTCCCCGGCCGTCGCGCGGGCGGAGTTCGACGCGCTCTTCGAGCGGCTGCGGACGTGGGGGCGCTGGGCGGACGCCGGGCGCGGGGCGTTCGGCCGGGTCGGTGCCGGCCAGGTCCGGCGGGCGGTGGAGCTGGTGCGGTCGGGAACGGTCGTGGCGATGGGGCTGCCGTGGAACACCGTCTGCGGCCCGGACAACCGCAAGCCCGCCCTGCACTACTTCTCCGACCTCGGTGACGTCGAGCCGCCCGAGCCCGCCACCCACAAGGACTTCATCGGCGCCGACTACCACGGCAAGGGCGTGAGCCACCTCGACGCCCTGAGCCACGTCGCCTACCGCGGGCGGCTGTACGACGGGGGCGAGGCCGGGCGCCTGGTGGGCGCCGCGGGGGCCCGCTTCGGCGACGTCGCGGCCCTGGGCCCGCTGGTGACGCGCGGGGTGCTGCTGGACCTGCCCGCGGTGCAGGGCACCGACTGGCTGGAGCCCGGGCAGGCCGTGCACGCCGCGGACCTGCTGGCGGCGGAGGCCGCACACGGCGTGCGCATCGGCGAGGGGGACGCCCTGCTGGTGCGGACCGGCCGGTTCCGGCGGCGTCGCCGCCTGGGTGCCTGGGACGCCGACGAGGCCGGTGCGGGCCTGCACGTCCATGCCGTGCCGCTGCTGGCCGAGCGCGGCATCGCGCTGCTGGGCGCCGACGGCGACAACGACGTGCGGCCCTCGCCGGTGGAGGGGGTGCACTCCCCCGTCCACGCCCTGACCGTGGCCGCGATGGGGGTTCCGCTGCTGGACAACCTCGACCTGGAGGCGCTGGCGGCGGCCTGCGCGGACGCGGGCCGGTACGCGTTCCTGTGCGTGGTGGCACCGCTCGACGTCCCCGGCGGCACGGGATCCCCGGTCAACCCGGTGGCGGTTCTCTGAGCGTGGACGGTGCGCAGCCGAGCGTGACCGGCGCCCGCCCGGCGAAGCCCGAGGGGCGATTTAAAATGGAACGTCGAGCGACTTCCGCAGTGTCGTACGGGAAGTGATCCGGATGGGCCTCGTCGCGGAGGACATCGGGCCGGTGCTCGCCCGTGAGAAGTTCTTCCGCGGCGGGACGGTCGAGGAGGCCGTGCGCGGCCCCATCCTCAGCTCCTGGGAGCGCAGCCGGCAGCTGGGGCTGTCGCCGGACGGCTGCGAGCTGCCGTACGTGCAGGACCTGGACCTGGACGGTCGCCTGGTCCGCGCGGCCGCGCCGGTCATGGACCGGCTGCAGGCCCGCTTCACCGACCGCAACATGAACATCTGCCTCGCCGACGGGCGCGGCGCGGTGCTGCAGCGCCGCTTCGGCACGGCCTCCCTGGCCCGGAGCCTGCCGGCGATCCAGAGCGTGCCGGGTTTCGTGTTCGCGGAGAAGTACGCGGGGACCAACGGCATCGGCCTGGCCCTCGCCGAGCGCCGGCTGATCAACGTCTACGGCGCCGAGCACTTCGCCGAGCGCTCCCAGTCCAACGCCTGCTCCGCGATCCCCGTGCGGGACCTGCTCAGCGGGCGCATCGAGGGCGTGCTGTGCTTCGGCTACCCGTACGCGGACGTGGACGGCGGGCTGGACACCGTCATCCGCAGGGCGGCCGGCGCCATCGAACAGCGACTGCTCGAACAGAGCACGGGGCGCGAACGGGCCCTGCTGCAGGCCTACTTCGACGCCAGGCGCCTGCTGCCGGACGGCGACGCGCGCCTGGGCGAGCTGGCGGCGAGCGGACTGGACTGGCGCGACCAGATGATCCTCAAGGAGAAGGCCGCCGAACTGATCTCCTCGGGCCAGCGGGCCGCGCTGGCGGTGTCCCTGCCCGGCGGGCGGCGGGTGACCCTGCTCAGCCGCCCGGTGACCAGCCCCTCCGGTGTGGAGGGCCTGGCCGTGGAGGCGGTCCTGCCCGCCCGGCACGAGCGTCTCGCCGTCGTCCCGGAGCCGGGGGCGCCGGTGGCCGGCGGGCCCGCCCGGCTGCTGGGCCGGCAGGCCCTGGCCGAGAGCGTCCCCGTCGCCGGGCCGCCCTCCCGGCCGGCGGCGCGGGAGGAGGCGGGCGAGCTGGTCATGGTCGGCGAGCCGGGGGTGGGGACGTACGCGGTGGCGGCCCGGCGCCGCCTGGAGCTGCTTGCCGAGGCCAGCACCCGCATCGGCACCACCTTGGACGTCACGCGCACCGCGCAGGAGCTGGCCGAGGCGGCCGTCCCGCGCCTGGCGGACTTCGTCACCGTCGACCTGCCGGAGGCGGTGCTGCGCGGCGACGAGCCGGCCGATCCCGCCAGGGACCTGTACCGCACGGTGGTGCACGGCGTCCGCGACGACTGCCCCTTCTACCCGGCGGGCGGGCGCGTCGACCTGCAGCCGACGACACCGCAGTTGCAGTGCCTGACCACCCGGCGCACGGTGCTGGAGCCCGACCTGCGGGCCGCCCCCGGGTGGGTCGCCCAGGACCGTACGAAGGCCCAGCGCATCCTCGCCCACAACGTCCACTCCCTGATCGCCGTGCCGCTGCTGGCCCGGGGCATGGTGCTGGGCATCGCGAGCTTCTACCGCGCCCGCGATCCGGCCCCCTTCGGCGACGACGACCGCGCGCTGGCGCAGGAGCTGGCCACGCGGGCCGCGATCTGCATCGACAACGCGCGCCGCTACACGCGCGAGCACGCGATGGTGCTGGCCCTGCAGCGCAGTCTGCTGCCGCAGACCTTCCCCGAGCAGAACGCGGTCGAGGTCGCGCACCGCTACATGCCGGCCGAGTCCGGGGTCGGCGGCGACTGGTTCGACGTCATCCCGCTGTCCGGCACGCGCGTGGCCCTCGTGGTCGGGGACGTCGTCGGCCACGGCCTGCACGCCGCGGCCACCATGGGCCGGCTGCGCACCGCCGCCCGCAACTTCGCCGAGCTGGACATGCCCCCGGACGAGGTCCTCACCCACCTCGACAACCTCGTCGGGCGCCTGGACCGGGAGGAGTGCGGGGATCCGGGCGCGGGCCTGACCGGCATCATCGGCGCGACCTGCCTGTACGCGGTCTACGACCCCACCTCGCAGGAGTGCGTCATGGCCCGGGCCGGGCACTGCCCGCCCGCACTGGTGCACCCCGACGGCACCGTGACCTTCCCCGACCTGCCCGCCGGCCCGCCGCTGGGGCTGGGCGGCCTGCCCTTCGAGACCGCCACGTTCCACCTGCCCGAGGGCAGCCAGCTGGTGCTGTACACGGACGGGCTCATCGAGGACCGCGAGCGCGACTTCGATGCCGTCCTGGAACTGCTGCGCCGGGCCCTGTCCCACCCCAGCAGGCCGCCCGAGGAGACGTGCCGGGCCGTCGTGGAGGCGGTGGTCCCCGAGCATCCCGCGGACGACATCGCGCTGCTGGTCGCCCGTACCCACGTCCTGGACCCGGACCGGATCGCCGTGTGGGACCTGCCCGCCGATCCGGCGCTGGTCTCCTCGGTGCGCTCCGCCGTCACCGCCCGGCTCACCGCGTGGGGGCTGGAGGAGCTGGCCTTCTCCACCGAACTGCTGCTGAGCGAGCTGGCCACCAACGCCATCCGCTACGGCAGCACCCCCATCCAGGTGCGCCTGCTGTACGACCGCACCCTGACCTGCGAGGTCTCCGACGGCAGCAGCACCGCCCCGCACCTGCGGCACGCGGCGAGCACCGACGAGGGCGGCCGCGGGCTGTTCCTGGTCGCCCAGCTCTCGCAGTCCTGGGGCACCCGCTACACCCCGGGCGGCAAGGTCATCTGGGCGGAGTGCCCGCTGGAGATGGCCGCCGGCAAGGACCTGGACGCCCACCTCGCGCTCGCCTCCTTCGACGACATACCGGCTATCTGACGCTCCATCCGGCATCACGGGCGAAAGGGGTCGTAGCATGACGGGCATGCGGCCCCCGGAGCCCCTCGTGCGCATCCGCGGCCTCGGCAAGCGGTTCGGCGGCACCCTCGCGCTGGACGGGGTCGACCTCGACATCCGCCCCGGCAGCGTCCTGGCCCTGCTCGGCCCCAACGGCGCGGGCAAGTCCACGCTCATCAAGGTGCTCGCGGGCGTGCACCGCGCGGACGCGGGCGAGGTGACCGTCGCCGGGCACCCGCTCGGCACGGAGGCGGCCTCGCGCGCGACGTCCTTCATCCACCAGGACCTCGGGCTCGTCGCGTGGATGACGGTCGCCGAGAACATCGCCCTGGGCACCGGCTACGCCCGCCGCGCGGGCCTGATCTCCTGGCCCGGCACCCGCGCCCGGTGCGCCGAGGCCCTGGACCTCGTCGCCGCCCACCTGGACCCGGACGCCGTCGTCGCCGGCCTGCCGCGGGCCGAGCGCTCGCTGGTGGCCATCGCCCGGGCCCTGGCCACCCGGGCCCCGGTGCTCGTCCTGGACGAACCGACAGCGAGCCTGCCCGCGGCGGACTGCGCCCGTCTCTTCGCCGTCCTGCGCGCCCTGCGCGACCGCGGCCGGGCAGTCGTCTTCGTCACCCACCGGCTGGACGAGGTGTACGAGGTCGCCGACACCTTCGCCGTGCTGCGCGACGGGCGCCTGGTCAGCCGGGGGCCGGTCGCCGGCCACGACCCCGCCCGCCTGGTGCACGACATCGTCGGCCACGACCCCGGCGGCCGGCACCGTTTCGCGACCCCGCCCCCGGGCCCGCCCGTGCTGACCCTGGACGGCGTGCGCACCGCGCGGACCGGGCCCTTGGAGCTCACGGTGCGTCCCGGCGAGGTCGTGGGCCTGGCGGGCCTGACCGGGTCCGGGCATGCGGCGGTGGGCCGCGCCCTGGCCGGCTGCGGTCCGCTGCTCGGCGGGCGCGTCCTGCTCGCCGGGCGGCCGTACCGGCCGGGCTCGGTGGCGGCCGCGGTCGGCGCCGGCGTGGGCCTGGTGACCGGCAACCGCCTGGAGGAGGGGTGCGCCGCCGAGCTGACCGTACGGGAGAACCTGCTGGCCGGGCCGCCCGCCGGCGGCCGGCGGGGCGCGCACTGGATCGGCACCGCGGCCGAACGGGCGAGGGCCGCGGCGCTGGTCGCACGGCTCGGGGTACGCCCGCCCGACACCGAGGCGCCGATCGCCGCGCTCTCCGGGGGCAACCAGCAAAAAGTCGTCCTCGGCCGGTGGCTGCCGCAGCACCTGCGGCTGCTGGTCCTGGAGGAGCCGACCGCGGGGATCGACGTCGGCGCGCGGGCCGCGGTCCACCGCCTGCTCGGGGAGGCGCTCGCGGGCGGGCTCGCCGTCCTGCTGGTCTCCACCGACTTCGAGGAGATCGCCGACGTGTGCCACCGGGCACTGGTCTTCGTGCGCGGATCCGTCGCGGCCCGCCCGGCCGGCCGTGAGCTGACCGCCACCGCCCTGACGCGCGCCGCCTCGGCCATGCCCGCCGTGACCGGGGCGCACGGGTGAGCGCCCGGCTGCGGCACCTGGTGGGACACCGGGTCGGGCACCTGGTGGGCGCCTACGGGCTGCTGGCACTGACCGTCGTGCTCTTCGCGGCCTTCTCCCTCGCGCTGCCGCGGACGTTCCCCACGCTCGACAACGTCTCCGCCGTACTGTCCAACCAGTCGATTCCCGCCCTGCTCGCGCTCGGCGCGACGCTGCCGATCGCGGCCGGCCGGTTCGACCTGTCGATCGGTTACGGCCTGGGCCTGGCCCACGTCCTGACGATGCAGCTGATCGTCGCCGAGGGGTGGCCCTGGCCGCTCGCCTGCCTGGTGGTGGTGCTCGGCGGGGCGGCCGCCGGGGTCGTCAACGGCCTGGTCGTCGAGTTCGCCAGGATCGACTCGTTCATCGCCACCCTCGGCACCGGCAGCATCATGTACGCCTTCACCGGGGCCCTCACCGGCGGGGCCCGGATCGTGCCCGGCCCGCACGGGCTGCCGCCCGCCTTCACCGCGCTGTACGACTCGTACCTCCTCGGGCTGCCGGTCGCCGCCTTCTACGTCCTGGCCCTGACGGTGCTGCTGTGGGTGCTGCTGGAGCGGCTCCCCCTCGGCCGGTACCTGTACGTCATCGGCTCCAACCGCCGCGCCGCCGACCTGCTCGGCGTCCCCGTCCGGCGCTGCATCACCTGTGCCTTCGCCGGCTCGGGGCTGGTGACCGGCGTCGCCGGTGTGCTGCTGGCCGCCGAGCAGCAGACCGGCAACCCGAGCGTGGGCCTGGACTACCTGCTGCCGGCGTTCGTCGGGGCGCTGCTGGGCTCCACCGCGATCCGGCCGGGCCGGGCCAACGCCCCGGGCACCCTGGTCGCCGTGAGCGTCCTCGCGGTCGGGCTGGCCGGCATCGAGCAGCTCGGCGCCCAGTTCTGGGTGACCCCGCTGTTCAACGGCGCCACCTTGCTCATCGCCGTCGGCCTGGCCGGCTGGGCCGCCCGCCGGCAGGTGCGCCGGCGGCGGACGGCCTGAAGGCGCGCGAGGAGTGCCCGTGCTCCGACGACGCAGGACCGCCCTGGGGGCGACGTTGCTCCTCGCGATGACGGCCGCGCCCCTCACCGGCTGCGAACGGGACGTCTCGACGGGGCCCGCGCCCTCCCCCGTACGGCCGACGGCGGCCGGCTGCCCCACGGCTCTGGCGCGCGCGACCGAGGCCGTCCGCCGGGCCGAGCGGACCGACGCCCGGTGGACCGGCCCGGTGGCCGGCCCGCGGGCGGCCCGCGGCAAGGAGGTGGTGTACGTGGCGCAGAGCATGACCAACCCCGGCGTCGCGGGCACGGCCCGGGGCGTACGGGACGCCGCGCGCGCCGCCGGCTGGAGCGTGCGGGTGCTCGACGGCCAGGGCACCCCCGCCGGCATCCAGGCGGCGTTCGGCGAGGCGGTGACGCTGCGGCCCGCCGGCATCGTCGTCGGCGGCTTCGACCCTCGCCTGACCTCCCGTCAGGTCGCCGCGGCCACCGCCCGGCACATCGTGCTCGTCGGCTGGCACGCGGTCGACGCCCCGGGCCCCAGCGCGGATCCGCCGCTGTTCTCCAACGTCACGACGCGCGTCGAGGACGTCGCGCGCACCAGCGCCGACTGGGTGATCACGCACTCCCGGGGCAGAGGAGGAGCGGTGCTGTTCACCGACGCCTCGATCCCCTTCGCCCGGCACAAGTCGCAGCTGATCAGGGCCGAGCTCGCCACCTGCCCGGGGGTGCGGCTGCTGGCCGAGGAGAACATCCCGCTGCCGGACACCGGCAGCCGCACCCCGCAGGCCGTCTCCTCGCTGCTGTCCCGCTACGGCGCGCGCTGGACGCACTCGGTGGCCATCAACGACGTGTACTTCGCCGATGCCGCCCCGGCCCTGCGGGCCGCTCGCAGGAAGGGAACCGGCGCCCCCTTCAACATCGGCGCGGGCGACGGCGACCCGTCCGCGTTCGAGCGCATCAACGAGGGCGCGTTCCAGACGGCGACCGTGCCCGAGCCGCTCGCCGCGCAGGGCTGGCAGATCGTCGACGAATTCAACCGCGCCTTCGCGGGCGCGCCCGCCAGCGGATACGTCACCCCCGCACACGTCGCCACCGCCGCCAACACCGGCGGCGCCACGACGTGGGACCCGCCCGGCTACCGCACGGCCTACCGCCGGATCTGGACGGGCGGCGGCGCGCGGTAACGGGAAAGCGTTGCGGAGATGACGGATTCCGTGGAATGCATCCCGGTGTCTTGACGCACGGTTTGAGCCGACTCTAGGGTCACCCCCGATCATCGTGACCGCTCGTCAGGCCACCGGCACTTGGGGGGATCGATGCGCAACGTCCGGCTGTGGAAGTCCGGTGTGGGGCTCCTCTTCGACCGCAGGGCGGAAGTCGGCAAGCCGATGATTTTCCGGCTGAGCCGCCCCCTCGATATCGATCCGGCGGGCCGGACCCTCCTCGACGTCGAGGAAATCGCCCAATACGTGCGGAATGCCGCCGGTGCGTTGCACGCGGCGGGAATCGGTCCCGGCGATCGGTTCGCGGTGTACAAGGACAACCATTTCGACTGCCTGTTGCTGGCCGCCGCCGGAATCAGGATCGGCGCGGTCCCCGTGATGCTGTCGGGCCTGCTGCCCCACGACTCGGTGCGTCCCCTGCTGCAGCGTGTCGAGCCGAAGCTGCTGGTGAGCAGCCGGCGGCTCCTGACGGGCAAGGGGAGCGACGTGAACGCGCTGTCCGCGTTCGCCGAGCGGACCTTGTGCCTCGACGGCGGCTTACCGGGCGCACTGGACTTCGCCGACCTCTACGGAAGCAGCGATCCGGTGCCCGCGCCACGGCGCGACGACGAACTGATGATGCTCACCCACACCTCGGGCACCACGGGCATTCCGAAGCTCATCATGTACACCCCGGCCAAACTCCAGGGGCAGATGGCCCGGTTGGAGTGCCGCCATCTGCCGCCGATCACCTTCCGGCGCGGCGACACGGTGGCGATGTCCACGCCGTACGTGCACGCCCGGGCCTTCACCTGGATCTATTCGGTCCTGACCCTCTCCCCCGGCAAGGTCCTGCTGGTGGCCGACAGCGATCCGCAGGTCGTCGGCCCGCTGTTCCGGCAGCACCGGCCCACCGTGATCGAGGGGCTGCCGATCGACTTCGCCCGGCTGGAGAAGCTCGCCGAGGAGCGCGAGCACAACGTCTTCTCCTCGGTGCGCATGTTCGTGGGCAACTTCGACGCGGTGCGCTGGTCGACGATCCGCACCTTCCTCAACGCCTCCCGGCACCCGTTCCCGCTGTGGCGCGAGGGCTACGGGCAGTCCGAGACCGGCGGGCTGGGCATGACCTTCATCACGCGCCGCACGGCGAACAAGCGGCGGGAGGAGCAGGCGGGCCCCCGCACGGTGGGGCGGCCGATGCCGGGATTCGTGCAGCTCAAGGTGGTGGATCCACAGACCTTCGAGCCGGTGCCGAACGGCCGGCCGGGCCTGGTGCTCGCCCGCACCAAGGCGCGGTGCATCGGCTACTACCGGGAGCCGGAGCGGTGGAGCGAGAAGGTCGTGGGCGAGTGGTGGAACACCGGCGACATCGGCATCAAGACCCGCAGCGGCAGCCTGAAGCTCCTGGACCGCGAGGTGAACCACACCCCGGGCGTGAGCTGGCTGGAGCAGGAGGACGTGCTCGTCGACCGCCTGCCCGTGGGACACGACGTGGCCCTGCTGCCGGTGCCCGACGGGCCGCCGGTCCCCGTGGTCGCCACGCCCGACGGCCGACTGGACGAGGAGCGATGGGCGAGGGCGGTGCGCGGGCTGCCCGCATTCGCCGAGCCGGTCGTCATCGGTTTCCCGGACATGCCCCGCACCGGAACCGGAAAGATCATCCGGGAGGAGCTCCGCCGGCGCTTCCTTTCCGGCGCCGAGCACCCGGGAACGGGGCGGTGGACGTGACGGCGGCGCAGAAGGGCGCGGTCGGCCGGCGCGAAACCCCGGCGTTCCGGCGGGGGCCCTTCGTCGTCGAGCCGTTCACGCCGTCCTGCCGCGCGGTCTGGGAGCGGCGGCAGCACGTGGTGTTCGGGGTCAGTCCCGGGAACAGCTATTTCCACGTGACGCGGCTGACCGAGCTGCTCGGCTGGTTGTGCACCGAATTCGCCCGCGTCGACGTGGTCATTCCGGATGCGGCGCTGGAGCACACGTACGCGGCCCTGGGCTATGACGCCCGCCGTGCGGCGAAAAAGGCGCGTGCCGAGATCAATGTCCTGCACAACCGGGTGGTGCGGGCCTGGAAGAGCAGTGGCGGACCGCGGGCGGCCGACGGCCTGCACCGGATGTCGGATCTGGTGTCGAACGACGTCTATCGCGAGAAACTCGCGCAATGCGAGCGGGCGCTGGGCGAGGACGGCGCCCTGTGGGAGACGTGCGCGCAGATGAGCAAGGACGTCCTGGCGGCCCGGGGGTACGACGGGCCGTTCACCCGGGAGCGCATCGAGCGGGCCATGGGATATCTGGTCGCCGAACTCCCCTTCTTCGTGGCGTCGGCCGATGTCTTCGGCGTTGCGTCGTCGCTGAACTTCTACCACCGGGCGCTGCCGCTGGCGGAGTTCGTCTTCTGCGGAACGTCCTCGATACCTGTCTCGCCCCGGCAGGGCTACGCCGTCATTCGCCCCGCTCCGGCACCGCCTGGATGTCCAGTTCGACCCTGATGGTGGTACCGATCATGACGATGCCGCGCTGCAGCATGGACCGCCAGTTGAGGGTGAAGTCCTCGCGGTGCAGCTCGGTGCCGGCCGAGCAGGCGGCCCGGGTCTCGCCGGCGATGCCGGTGCCGATGCCGAGGTAGCGGGTGTCCAGGGAGACGCTCCTGCTGACGCCGTGCAGGTTCAGCACCCCCTCCACGCTCCAGCGCGAGCCCCCTTTGTGCACGAAGCGGTCGCTGGTGAAGCGCATGTGGGGGTAGGCGGCGACGTTCAGGAAGTCCGCCGAGCGCAGGTGGTCGTCGCGCAGGGCGACGCCCGTGTCGATGCTCGCGGTGTCGATCAGTACGTCGAGGTGCGAGTGCTCCATGCGCTCGCCGACCCACAAGGTGCCCTGGAAGCGGTTGAACCGCCCGTGGATCTCGGCGAGGCCGATGTGCCGGGCGATGAAGCGCACCGCCGTGTGGTCGGGGTCGATGCGCCAGGGCCCCGGTGCCGGCATCGCGGGCGTCGGCGCGGTCTCCATGCCGATCGGGTCGAGGGCGGTGCGCGTCTGCTCCGTGCAGGCCACCGTCCGGCGCACCGGCTGGAAGCCCTCGGCCGTCACGGTCAGGCCGTACTCGCCGGGCGGGACGGTCGCGGCGAACCGGCCGTGCGGGTCGGTCTGCCCGTGGACGACCTCGCGGCCGGACGCGTCCCGGACGGATATCTCCGCGCGGTGCATCGGCAGCTGCACCGGGTCCAGGACAAGGCAGTCGAGCGCGCCCGCCCCGTCGGGGAGCGGGGCACCTGAATGCCGCGGGGAGTTCCGGAAACGGCGCAGCAGCGCGAGGGGCATCCCTGGGGACCCTTTCTCTGGTCGAAAGATGATCGACCGATAGACCATCACATCCGACCTTTACAAGGCAAAACGACTACTTGGCCTTGAAAATCGCCCCTACCCACCCTCAGCGGTCCTGAATCCCCCAGATCTCCCCAGGACATGCCGCCGATGGAGCAATGGGGGCGCGCGGCCGCGCACCACGGCAGGCTGATGCGTCCTGACCACGTCGCTGGGGAGTGATGGGTGAGCCGGCAGCACCGCCGCGGCACCGGGGCGGCCGCGCACCGCGGCAAGGCGGTGCGGCTGAGCGACGCCGGCGACCGGGCCCCCGCCCCGCCCCGCTGGATGCGCTGGCTGCCGGTGGCCTACGTCGCCGCCGTCCTGGCGCTGGAGCCGCTGACCCCGGTGCAGTGGCCGGTGAGCTTCGTGCTCATCGCGCTTCCCGCGGTCGCCGCCTTCGCCCTCGGCCCGGTCGGCGTCGCCGTCGCCACCTGCGTCGCCGTCACCTTCCTGGGGCTGCTGGCCGGTACGCCGTGCTGCGCGGGCCGCAGCTCCCACGACCTGTGGGAGCGGCACTACGTCGCCGCGTACCTGTGCACCGGGCTCGTGGGCGTCCTGGCGGTGGCCCTGGCGGGGTACCGGCGGCGGCAGGAGGCCCACCTGGTGCACGTCAATTCGGTGGCGGAGGCGCTGATGCGCACGCTGCTGCGGCCGGTGCCGGCCCGGGTGAACGGCGTCCTGGCCGCGGGCCTGTACCGGCCGGCGGAGTCGGGGACGATGGTCGGCGGTGACCTGTTCGACCTCCACGCCGCCCCGGCGGGCGTACGGGCCGTCATCGGCGACGTCCGCGGCAAGGGCCTGCAGGCGGTGCGCACCGTCGCCGACGTCCTGGGGGCCTTCCGGCAGGCCGCCTCCGAGCCGGGGGACCTGGTGGAGATCGCGGCCGGCATGGAGCGGCGCATCGCGCACGAGGCCGGGGCCCTGCAGGACGCGGAGCTGTTCGTCACGGCCACGCTCGTCGAGTACGACTCCGGCGCCCGGCAGGTGACCATCGTCAACCAGGGGCACATCGAGCCGGTGCTGATCTCCGCCGGCGAGGTGCAGGCGCTGACCGGACCGCCGTCACTGCCGCTGGGACTGGGCGCGCTGACCGGCGAGCGCCCCCTGGCCTACCGGCACCCCTTCGCCCCGGGCGACGTCCTGCTGCTGTGCACGGACGGCCTCGTCGAGGCCCGCGACGACAACGGCGGCTTCTACCCGCTCCTGGACCGGCTGCGGCAGCGCTTCGGCGCGCGCCCCGCCCCCACCCCCGTCGAGGTCGTCGACTTCCTCGACGGCGACCTGCCGTGCCACTCGCGGGCGTTCCACGACGACGTGGCCATCCTCGCCCTGGCCCCCGCGCTGTGAGCGAGGGCCGCGCCGGGCATCAGCGGTCGTCGACGGGCAGCCCCCGCGCCTCCTTGACCCGCTTCATGATGATCTGCGAGTTCACCTCGGTCACGCCGGACAGCGTGGTCAGGCGCTCGATCCACAGCCGCTCGTAGGCGGCGAGGTCGGCGACGGCGATGCGCAGCAGGCAGCCGGGGCTGCCGAACAGCCGGTAGGCCTCGATGACGTCGGGGATGTCCTGCAGCGCCGCCTCGAAGGCCTCGACGGCCTCCCGGTCGCGCCGGACCTCGACGGAGACGAGGACCTCGAAGCCCCGTCCGACGGCCTCGGGGTCGATCACCGCCCGGTAGCCCTGGATCACCCCGTCCTGCTCCAGCTGCCGGACGCGGCGCATGCACGGGGAGGACGTGAGCCCGACCCGCTGGGCGAGCTCCTGGATCGTCAGCCGGCCGTCGTTCTGGAGCTCGCGCAAGATGTTTCTGTCGATCTGGTCCATCGCGCAATTATCCACCACGGTTACCGCCGGAACGCGGCCGACTTGGCGATCCGATTGCGCGCGTTTCGTTTTATGGTTGCCCTCGGCCCGCCGACCGCGAACTGACGTGCGAGATGCACCTGCGCGGTGTCACCGGCCGCGATCATCAGCAGGAAGCGCAAGAGGAGCAGCACGTGGGACAGGTCGTCGTCATCAGCACCGGCGGGACGATCGCCAGCCGCTGGAAGGGCTCCGGCTACGCCGCCGACGCCGCCGGCGGGGACGTCCTGGCCACGGCCGCAGTGCCGGAGGGCGTGACCGTGCGGGTCGTCGACCTGATGAGCGTCAACAGCGCCCGGCTCACCACCGCGCACCAGCTGACGCTGCTGCGCACCGTGCACGAGGTGCTGGCCGACCCCGGCGTCGACGGCATCGTCGTCACGCACGGCACGGACACCCTGGAGGAGTCCGCCTTCCTGCTCGACCTGTACCACGACGACCCCCGCCCGGTCGTCCTCACCGGCGCCCAGCTCCCGCTCGGGGCAACGGACGGCGACGGCCCGCGCAACCTGCACGACGCACTGCTGACCGCGGCCACCGTGCGCGACCTCGGCGTCCTGGTCGTCTTCGACGGCAAGGTGCACGCCGCGCGCGGCACGATCAAGGTCCAGACGATAGCCGCCGACGCCTTCGCCGACCCCTCCGGCAGCCGCGTCGGCGACGTCCGCGACGGCGGCGTCGTCGTCCACCGGCGGCCGCAGCGCCCGGCGCCGCTCCCCCTGCCCCCGGCCACGCAGGCGTCGCCCCGGGTGGACGTCGTCATGCACCACTGCGACGGGGACCCGCTGCTGCTCAACGCCGCCGTCGGGGCCGGCGCCCAGGGCGTCGTCCTGATGGCGACGGGCGCGGGCAACGCCACCCCCGAGGTCTGCGCCGCCGTCGAGGCGGCCGTCGCCCGGGGCGTCCTGGTCGCCCTCACCACGCGGGTGCCCACCGGCCCGGTCGCGGAGATCTACACCCACGGCGGCGCGGTGGACCTCGTCGCCGGCGGTGCGGTCCTCACCGGCACCCTGCGCGCCGGACAGGCGCGGATCGCCGTGCTCGGCGCCGTCCTGTCCTCGACCGACCCGGCCGAGCGCACCCGTGCGCTGCGCCATGTGCTCGGCGCCACCGCCGCCGCTCCGGCGGGCGTCGCGGCCTGACCGCCCCCTCCCCCCTTCTCCCCCACGTTTCTCCCTCCACGCTTCTTTCCACGCACGTGATCGGATCCGTCATGCCCGCACCCGCCACCGTCCCCACGCACGACCCCGCGCAGGTGCGCACCGAGCACGACCTCCTGGGCGACCGGGACGTCCCCGCAGCCGCGTACTACGGCGTGCACACGCTGCGGGCCGTGGAGAACTTCCCCATCACCGGTACGCCGATCTCCGCCCACCCCGACCTCGTCGTCGCCCTCGCCTGCGTCAAGCAGGCCGCCGCCATGGCCAACCGCGACCTGGGCCTGCTGGAGGCGCGCAAGGCGGACGCCGTCGTGGCGGCCTGCGAGGAGATCCGCGCCGGAAAGCTGCACGACCAGTTCGTCGTGGACGTCGTCCAGGGCGGGGCCGGCACCTCCACCAACATGAACGCCAACGAGGTCGTCGCCAACCGGGCGCTGGAGCTCCTCGGCCACGCCAAGGGCGAGTACCGCCACCTCCACCCGCTGGAGGACGTCAACGCCGGGCAGAGCACCAACGACGTCTACCCCACGGCCGTCCGCATCGCCCTGCAGCTGTCCGCCGCCCGGCTGCTGGAGGCCATGGAGGTGCTGCGCACGGCCTTCGCGGCGAAGGCCGGCGAGTTCCGCGACGTGCTGAAGATGGGCCGCACGCAGCTGCAGGACGCGGTGCCGATGACGCTCGGCCAGGAGTTCGCGGCGTACGCCGTGATGCTGGCGGAGGACCGGGAGCGCCTGCGCGAGGCGTGCGCGCTGCTCGGCGAGATCAACCTCGGCGGCACCGCGATCGGCACCGGCCTCAACGCCCACCCCCGCTACGCCGAGGCGGCCTGCGGCCACCTGGGCGCGCTGACCGGTCTGCCGCTGAGCGTGGCCGGCGACCTCGTCGAGGCCACCCAGGACATGGGCGCCTTCGTCCAGCTCTCCGGTGTCCTCAAGCGGATCGCCGTCAAGCTCTCCAAGACCTGCAACGACCTGCGGCTGCTCTCGTGCGGCCCGCGCGCCGGCCTGGCCGAGATCAACCTGCCGCCGGTGCAGGCCGGCTCCAGCATCATGCCGGGCAAGGTCAACCCGGTGATCCCCGAGGTGGTCAACCAGATCGCCTTCGAGGTCGTCGGCAACGACGTGACGGTGACCATGGCCGCCGAGTCCGGCCAGCTCCAGCTCAACGCGTTCGAGCCGGTCATCGCCCACAGCCTCCTCAAGAGCCTGGCGCACCTGCGGGCCGGCTGCCTGACGCTGGCCGAGCGCTGCGTCAGCGGCATCACCGCCAACCGCGAGCACCTGGCGCAGCTCGTGGGCCAGTCCATCGGCCTGGCCACCGCGCTCAACCCGCACATCGGCTACGAACAGGCCACCGCCGTCGCCCAGGAGGCGCTGACCACCGGCGCGTCCGTGTACGACCTGGTGCTGGCCAAGGGCCTGCTCACCCCGGAGCGGCTCCAGGAGATCCTCCACCCGGACAACCTGGCCCGCCCGCACGACCGGGCCGCAGCCACGTCGGCCTGACACGCCTTTTCCGTTCCACCGATCCGTTCCGCCGATCACACCGATCACCACCGAAGCAAGGAAGTAGTACCCCCATGGCAACGGCGCCCAGCGTCTCGTACTCGATGACGGTCCGGCTGGAGGTTCCCGCGAGCGGGACCGCGGTCAGCGAGCTGACCACGGCCGTGGAGTCCTCGGGCGGGTCCGTCACCGGCCTGGACGTGACCGCCTCCGGCC
>NZ_BAAASL010000028.1:0-98237 GCF_039532865.1 Streptomyces luteosporeus | reverse complement strand
GTGGTGGGCCGAGCGGCTGGTGCGGCTGGGGCGGCCGGGGCCGGGGCGGCCGGGGCCTCGGCGTCGGGCGCGGGGGCCGGGGCGGCCGGAGCCGCAGCGGCGGCCGGGGCGGCACCCGGGGCACCGATGACGGCCAGCTTGGCGCCGACCTCGGCGACCTCGTCCTCGCCGACGACGATCTCGAGCAGGACACCGGAGGCCGGGGCCGGGATCTCGGTGTCGACCTTGTCGGTCGAGACCTCGAGCAGCGGCTCGTCCTCGGAGACCTCCTCGCCGACCTCCTTCAGCCAGCGGGTGACGGTGCCCTCGGTGACCGACTCGCCCAGCGCGGGCAGGACGACGTCGACGCCGGAGGCGCCACCGGCGGCAGCCGGGGCCGGAGCCTCGGCGGCCGGGGCCGGGGCGGCCGGGGCCTCGGCGACCGGGGCCGGAGCCTCGGCCACGGGGGCCTCGGCAGCGGCGGCGGCCGGGGCGGGGGCCGCGGCGGGCGCGCCGGAGCCGTCGTCGATCACCGCGAGCTCGGCGCCGACCTCGACGGTCTCGTCCTCGGCCACGTTGATCTTGGCGAGGATGCCGGACGCCGGGGAGGGGATCTCGGTGTCGACCTTGTCGGTGGAGACCTCGAGCAGCGGCTCGTCGACCTCCACTCGGTCACCCTCGGCCTTGAGCCAGCGGGTGACGGTGCCCTCGGACACGCTCTCGCCGAGCGCCGGCAGGGTTACGGAAACCGCCATGGTGCGGTTGCTCCTTACGAGTAGTGCGGATGGTGGTGCGCTCGGGACTCAGTCGTGCGAGTGCAGGGGCTTGCCGGCCAGGGCCAGGTGGGCCTCGCCGAGGGCCTCGTTCTGCGTCGGGTGCGCGTGGATGAGCTGCGCGACCTCGGCCGGGAGGGCCTCCCAGTTGTAGATCAGCTGGGCCTCGCCGACCTGCTCACCCATGCGGTCGCCGACCATGTGGACGCCGACCACGGCACCGTCCTTGACCTGGACGAGCTTGATCTCGCCCGCGGTCTTGAGGATCTTGCTCTTGCCGTTGCCGGCCAGGTTGTACTTCAGGGCGACGACCTTGTCGGCGCCGTACAGCTCCTTGGCCTTGGCCTCGGTGAGACCGACCGAGGCGACCTCGGGGTGGCAGTACGTGACGCGCGGCACGCCGTCGTAGTCGACCGGCACGGGCTTGAGCCCGGCCAGGCGCTCCGCCACCAGGATGCCCTCCGCGAAGCCGACGTGCGCGAGCTGGAGCGTGGGCACCAGGTCGCCGACGGCCGAGATGGTGGGCACGTTGGTCTGCATGTACTCGTCGACGAGGACGTAGCCGCGGTCCATCGCGACCCCGGCCTCCTCGTAGCCCAGGCCCTGGGAGACCGGGCCGCGGCCGACGGCGACGAGCAGCAGCTCGGCCTCGAAGGTCTTGCCGTTCTCCAGCGAGACCTTCACGCCGTCGGCGGTGTACTCCACGCCGGAGAAGCGGGAGCCCAGGGAGAACGCGATGCCGCGCTTGCGGAAGGCGCGCTCCAGCAGCTTGGAGCTGTTCTCGTCCTCGACCGGGACGAGGTGCGGCAGCGCCTCGACGATGGTGACGTCGACGCCGAAGGACTTCCACGCGGAGGCGAACTCGACGCCGATGACGCCGCCGCCCAGCACGATCGCGGACTTCGGGACGCGGTCCAGGACCAGCGCGTGGTCCGAGGAGATGACGCGGTCGCCGTCGATGGTCAGGCCCGGCAGCGACTTCGGCACGGAGCCGGTGGCCAGCAGGATGTGGCGGCCGTTGATGCGCTGGCCGTTCACGTCGACGGACGTGGGGGAGGACAGACGGCCCTCACCGGTGATGTAGGTGACCTTGCGGGAGGCGACCAGGCCCTGCAGACCCTTGTACAGGCCCGAGATCACCTCGTCCTTGTACTTGTGGACGCCCGCGATGTCGATGCCCTCCAGGGAGGCCTTGACACCGAACTGCTCGGCCTCGCGCGCCTGGTCGGCGATCTCGCCGGCGTGCAGCAGCGCCTTGGTGGGGATGCAGCCGCGGTGCAGGCAGGTGCCGCCCAGCTTGTCCTTCTCGATCAGGGCGACGTCCAGACCCAGCTGGGCACCCCGCAGGGCGGCGGCGTAACCGCCGCTACCGCCTCCGAGGATCACTAGGTCGAAAACGGTGCTGGCGTCGTTCGCCACGTCACGTCCTCCATGCATGTACGCCGGAGCCGGTCGTCGGTGACCGGGCGGCGGCTGTCGTTCGGCCGCTTTTTGCGTCGGCCCGTGATTACTGGGGCCCTGTCCTGCCGGGACAACATCTTCGCACTTGTTGACGGACGGCGGGACGCCGGGCCGGGGTGAGGGATGGCTGATGCGTCACCTTGACGGGGTTACTCGTTGGTACGAGTCGGTGTATTCGTGCGGGTTTCGTCCGTAGCGAACACGAACGCCCGCCGGGCGCATCCCCGCCCCGCCCGCCTTGACGCCCGGGCCCCAACGCCGACGGCCACGGCCCCCGTACGAGGAGCCGTGGCCGTGTCGTGGCGCCGGGTCGCCGGGCCGCCGGAGCGTTCCGGATCAGCCGAGCTCGCCGTCGGCGGTGCGCTCCGCCAGACGCACCAGGGTGCGCACCGCGGAGCCGGTGCCGCCCTTGGGGGTGTAGCCGTACGGCGCCTTCTCGTGGAAGGCCGGACCCGCGATGTCCAGGTGGGCCCAGGTGATGCCCTCGCCCACGAACTCCTGCAGGAACAGACCGGCCACCAGGCCGCCGCCCATGCGCTCGCCCATGTTCGCCATGTCGGCCACCGGGGAGTCCATCGACTTGCGCAGGTCGGCCGGCAGCGGCATCGGCCAGGACTGCTCGCCGACCTCCTCCGCGATCTCGTGCAGCTCGGTGCGGAAGGCGTCGTCGTTGGCCATCACGCCGAAGGTACGGTCGCCGAGCGCCAGGACCATGGCACCGGTGAGGGTGGCCACGTCCACGATCGCGTCCGGCTTCTCCTCCGAGGCGCGGGTCAGCGCGTCGGCCAGCACCAGGCGGCCCTCGGCGTCCGTGTTCAGCACCTCCACGGTCTTGCCGCTGTACATGCGCAGCACATCGCCCGGACGGGTGGCCGAGCCGGAGGGCATGTTCTCCGCCAGGGCCAGCCAGCCCGTAACGTTGACGGCCAGACCCAGCTTGGCGACCGCCACGACCGCGGCGAACACCGCGGCGGCGCCGCTCATGTCGCACTTCATGGTCTCGTTGTGGCCGGCCGGCTTCAGCGAGATGCCGCCCGAGTCGTAGGTGATGCCCTTGCCCACCAGCGCCAGCGTCTTGGCCGCCTTGGGGTGCGTGTAGCCGATGCGCACCAGACGCGGCGGGTTCACCGAACCCTGACCGACGCCCATGATGCCGCCGTAACCGCCCTTGACCAGCGCCTTCTCGTCCAGCACCTCGACCTTCAGGCCGAACTCCTTGGCCGCGGCCTGGGCCTGCGCGGCGAAGCTCTTCGGGAAGAGGTCGTTCGAGGGCATGTTGATCAGATCGCGGGCGCGGTTGACCTCGGCCGCCACGGTGGCGGCGCGCTCGACGGCCGCCTTGAACGCCTTGTCCCGCGGCTTGGCGCCCAGGATCGCGGCCTCGCCCAGCGGGGCGTTGCGGTCCTTCGCGGCGTCCTTCTTCGCCTTGGCGTCGCCGCCACGGTAGGCGGTGAAGGTGTACGCACCCAGGATCGCGCCCTCGCCGATGGCGGCGACCGCGCCCGCGTCCTCCACGGGCAGCGCGAACGCGGCCTTCTTCGTACCGGCCAGCGCACGGGCGGCCACACCGGCGGCCCGGCGCAGCGCCTCGTCGGTGTACCCCTCGCCGTCGGCCGGCAGCTCGCCCAGACCGACCGCCAGCACGACCGGGGCCTTCAGACCGGCCGGAGCGGGCAGCTTGGTCACCTCGCCCTCGCCGCCACCGGCGCCGAGGGTCTCCAGGACGGAGGCCAGCTTGCCGTCGAACGCCTGGTCCACGGCTTCGGCGCCGTACGCGACGACGGGGCCCTTCGGGCCCTTCGCCACACCGACGACGACGGCGTCCGCGCGCAGCGTTGCCGCGCTGGAGGTGCTGAGAGTCAGAGCAGTCACGGTGGTGAAGTCTCTCTTCCGGTTGAGTTCCTCGGCCGGGCGCGTCCCGCGGGGCCTTTGCGCATCGTATGCGCCGGTTCGCTCGATGCTCAGTCCAGGTGCGGCTCCGTGGTGCCCGACCGCGCAGTTCCCCGCGCCCCTTGTGCGCCGTCGCGGTTGCGCGGTGCGCCCGGGTGCGGCTCGCCGGTGGCTGAGCGCGCAGTTCCCCGCGCCCCTACGGGGCGCCCCGTCAGGGGCGCGGGGAACTGCGCGAACGGCCACGATGGCGCCGCAGTCGAGCCGATTGCTCAGCCCACGGTCAGGGCCAGCAGCGCCGTCGTCGCTGCCGTTTCGGCCAGGGCGCCGAAGACGTCGCCCGTCACGCCGCCCAGCCGGCGGCGGCAGTGGCGCAGCAACAGTTCCGCGGCCACCAGGCCGCCCAGCACCGCCGCACCCGCGTGCACGCCCCCCGCCGCGACGGCCGCGAGCGCCGTCAGTGCCGCGCCGGCCGCCGCGGCCGGGACGGGGACGGCCCCGGCCACCGCCGCGCCCAGGCCGTCGGGCCGTGCCGCCGGCACCCCGGTCCGGCAGGCGAGGGTCAGGGCGCAGCGGGCCGCGCCCGCCGCGACCACCGCCGCGAGCGCGCCGCGCAGCGCGCCCGCCGCGTACAGCCGGTCCAGCGCGGCGACCTGGCCGAAGAGGGTCAGGACGAGGGTGATGACCCCGAACGGCCCGATGTCGGACTGCTTCATGATGCGCAGCGCGTCCGCGGCCGGTTTGCCGCTGCCGAGTCCGTCGGCGACGTCGGCGAGCCCGTCCAGGTGCAGTCCCCGGGTGAGGACGGCCGGTACGGCGACGGTGACCACCGCGGCCAGCAGGGGACCCGACCCCAGCAGCGCGAGCAGCGCACCCGCGCCGGCCGCGCAGGCGCCGACGACCAGGCCGGCCAGGGGGGCCGCGAGCATGCCGCCGCGGGCGGCGGCCCGGTCCCAGCGGGTGAGCCGTACGGGGAGCACGGTCAGGGTGCCGAAGGCGAAGCGCAGGGCGTCGGCGGGGGTGGGCCGGTCGGCGGTCGTGTCGGTCACGGCGGGCAGGGTATCCCGCCGCTCGCGGGGGTTATTTTGGCCGGTAGCGCGGCCGAGAACGGGGTGAGTGGCGATGGGACACTGGCTGACCCGCAACATCGTCGAGCCGGGGAAGCTGCCGTTGCTGCTGGCGCTGGGCTCCTTCGTCCTCACCTTCCTCGTGACCCGGGTGATCACCCGGCTGATCCGGGCGGGCCGTGGCCCGTTCCGCAACATCCGCCCCGGCGGGCTGCACGTGCACCATGTCGTGCCGGGTGTGGTGCTGATGGTGGTGGGCGGTTTCGGGGCGGTCGCGCAGGGCCGGCACGGTTTCGGGGCGGCGTTGTCGGCGGTGCTGTTCGGTTCGGGTGCCGGGCTGGTGCTGGACGAGTTCGCCCTCGTGCTGCACATGGACGACGTGTACTGGACCGAGCAGGGGCGCAAGAGCGTCGAGATCGTCGTCCTCACCGCGGCGCTGGTCGCCCTGGTGCTGGCCGGCTTCGCCCCGTTCGGCGTCAACGAGCTGACCGCCGACGAGCTGCAGAACCGCACGCTCGTGGTGACCAATACGCTGGCCAACTTCCTGATAGCGCTGTTCGCCCTGGCCAAGGGCAAGCCCCGGCTCGCCCTGATCGGCGCGGTCGTGCCCTTCGTGGCCCTGATCGCCGCCGTGCGGCTGGCCCGGCCGGGCTCGCCGTGGGCCCGCCGCTTCTACCGCCACCGGCCGCGGGCCCGGCGCCGGGCCCGGGTGCGCGCCTACCGGCACGACGCCCGCTGGGCGGCGGTCCGCAACCGCCTTCACGATCTGCTGGCGGGCGCTCCCGACCGGTGATGGCGCTGCCGGTGGGCGTCCCCGCGCGGCTTGCGCCGCCGCACGAGCTCCTCGGCGCCGCTGAGCACCAGGACGGCCACGAGGGCCGCGATGTGCTCCCTGCCCGCGAGGTTGGGCTTGACGGCGACCTCGCCCACCATGGCGGCCACCACCACGGTGCAGGTGGCCCAGGCGCGGTAGCGCCAGGCGACGTACACCGCGAGCCCCACGACCGCCGCCGAGGGGCCCGTGTCGATGACCCGGGCGGTGTGCGGGGGCAGTCCCAGCGGCGAGTCCGGCCCGAGGGCGACGGCCAGCCGCGCGTACGTCGTGCCCGCCAGGGTGGCCAGGTACGCGACGGCCAGGGTGCGCCGCACCCCCAGGGACGCCTCGGCGATGCCGAAGACGATGAGGATCTGTGCCAGCGCGCCCCACACCGGCAGGTCCAGGGCGGGCACGAACAGCGACAGGGGGGTGCGCAGCAGGGCCAGCCACCAGGGCAACTCGGCGCGCACCGAGCCCAGGTGCTGGACGGGGTGGTAGCCCCAGGACTGGTTCTGCACGAGCTGGAAGGCCGCGGTGAGCGCGACCGCCGTCAGCGTCATCGGAATGGAGCGGAGCCGCTTGCGGGCGAACGTCCCCCACACGGCCGCGTAGAGCGGGCCCCACTCGGTGCGCGCGGCGCGAAGCAGCGCCGCGCGCGTCATCGCCGGCTCTCCAGGTGTTTGCGGTTGAGCCACTTGGGCAGGCCGGGCGCCTCCAGGAAGCCTTCCGCACGGGCGCTGGCGATGCCGATGCGCAGCAGGTCAGCGCTCTTCTCGAACAGCATGAAACGAGGCTCCCAGATGGGACGGTACTTCGCATTTGCTCGATAAAGAGATTCGATCTGCCACCAGCGGGAGAAGAAGCTCAGCAGTGAGCGCCACATCCGCAGCACCGGGCCCGCGCCCAGGCGCGAGCCGCGCTCGAAGACCGAGCGGAACATGGCGAAGTTCAGCGACACCTGCTCGATGCCGAGTTTGCCGGCCCGCTGCAGCAGCTCGATGACCATGAACTCCATCAGACCGTTGTCGGAGTCCCGGTCACGGCGCATCAGGTCCAGCGACAGCCCCTTCGGCCCCCACGGCACGAAGCTGAGCAGGGCCCGCAGCCGGCCCTCGGCGTCGAAGCACTCCAGCATCACGCAGCGCCCGTCGGCCGGGTCGCCCAGCCGGCCCAGCGCCATCGAGAAACCGCGCTCGGTCGCGCCGTCGCGCCAGTCGTCGGCCCGGCGCAGCAGCTCGGCCATCTCCTCCTCGGGGATGTCCTCGTGCCGCCGGACGGTGACGGTGTAGCCGGCGCGGCGCACCCGGTTGTACGCCTGGCGCACCGTGCGCATGGCCCGGCCCTCCAGGGTGAACTCGGCCGTGTCGACGATGGCTTCGTCGCCCAGTTCGAGCGCGTCCATGCCGTGCCGGGCGTAGATCGTGCCGCCCTCCTCGCTCGCGCCCATCACCGCCGGGATCCAGCCGTGCTCGCGCGCCTCGGCCAGCCACGGCTCGATGGCGCCGGGCCACGCCTCCGGGTCGCCGATGGGGTCGCCCGAGGCCAGCGAGACCCCGCCGACGACGCGGTAGGTGACGGCCGCCTTGCGCGAGGGCGACCAGATGACGCTCTTCTCGCGGCGCAGCGCGAAGTAGCCGAGCGAGTCGCGCTCGCCCCAGCGGTCCAGCAGCGCCCGCAGCTGCTCCTCGTCGCTCGCCGTGAGCGGATCGGTGGCGCGGCGCGCCCGGAAGGCCGCCCAGACCACCACGACCAGCAGGATCGTGCTCATCACATTGATGGTGACGTCCACCCAGCCGGGCGGGGCGATGCCGGCGTAGCGCTGGTCGTCGGCGGCGATCGAGACCAGCCGCATCACGCCGTAGTGCCAGCGGTCCAGGAACGTCGAACGCTGCTCGTCGGTGGCCTGGTTGGTGATCGTCACCAGCCCGGCCGCCAGCAGCGAGGTGACCAGCAGGCCCACCGCCGCCACGGCCGAGGCCAGCTTGGGGTTGGAGCGGTCGCCCTTGGCGTAGAACTCCTTCCGGCCCCCCACCAGCGCCGCCACGAACAGGGCGGTGGCGATCAGCGAGAACCAGTTCAGCGGGTGCCGGCGGAACTCCGGGAAGAACATCACGAAGACGAGCAGCAGCAGGAGCAGCCCCGCCAGCACGAGGTTGAGGATCCACGCCGCCCGCTTCCGGCGCCGCATGGTGATCGCCATGAACAGCGACACCACGGCGGGGGAGAAGCCCGCCGTCAGCAGGTAGGGCGTGAAGAACTCGTCGACGTTGTGGCGGCGGATGTCCGAACCGAAGGACACCCACACCGCACCCAGGAGGTTGACGAAGGTAACGGCGCGCAAGTACCACACGGCAAAGCCGGCGGCCCGCCGGCGCCAGGCGGAGCCGCGGACGCCCTCATCCGGAGTCAAGCGGACTTCTCCCATGAAAAGTGAGCATATGGGGCGCGGTCTGCGGCGGTCCCGCCCCTGCTCCTACCCCTAGGAGCCCACGGGCAACTCCGCCGCCAGGGCCGCGGCCGCCTGCACCAACGGCAGAGCCAGCAGCGCCCCTGTCCCCTCGCCCACTGTGACGCCCTGATCCAGGAGAGGGTTGAGTGCCATCCGATCCAGCGCCTTCCCCTGCGCCGGATCACCACTGCGCTGCCCCGCCAGCCACCAGTCCGGAGCCCGGAACGCCACCCGCTGACCCACCAGCGCGCACGCCGCCGTCACCACGCCGTCCAGGATCACCGGCGTCCGGCGCACCGCGCTCTGCAGCAGGAAACCCGTCATCGCCGCCAGATCCGCACCCCCCACCGTCGCCAGCAGCTGCACCTGGTCACCCAGCACCGGCCGCGCCCGGCGCAGCGCGTCCCGGATCGCCGCGCACTTGCGCATCCACGCCAGATCGTCGATCCCGAACGCGCCGCGGCCGGTCACCACCGAGGCGTCCGTGCCGCACAACGCGCCGATCAGCACACCGGCGGCCGTCGTACCACCCACGCTCAGATCACCCAGCACGACCAGGTCCGTGCCCGAGTCGGCCTCCTCGTCGGCGATCGCCATACCCGTACGGAACGCCTCCTCCGCCTCCGCGAGCGTCAGGGCGTCCTCGGCGTCGATCCGGCCCGCACCACGGCGCACCCGGTGCCGCGTCACCTCCGCCGGCAGCTCCGCCGGGTCGCAGTCCACGGCCATGTCCACGATGCGCACCTCCACGCCGGCACGGCGCGCCAGCACCGCGGCGCAGCTCGTGCCGTCGAGCGTCGCGCGGACCAGCTCCGCCGCACCGGCCTTCGGGCCGGCCGACACGCCGAGGGAGGCGACGCCGTGATCACCCGCGAACAGCAGCACCTTCGGCCGCTCGACCGGCCTGACCGGCACGGAGCCCTGGGCGGCGGCGAGCCACTCGCCCAGCTCGTCCAGGCGGCCGAGGGCACCGGGGCGCGGGTGCGTGCGGTGGGTGCCGCGCTCCTCGGCCGCACGCCGCACGGCGGCGTCCGGGCGCTCGATCAGCGTGGCGAAGTCATCCAGATTCAGACCGCTCATCCGGCCAACAGTACCCGCGCGGGCGCGAGCTGAAGCCGGTGCGGTACGCCTGCGGCGGGCGGTTCCCCTGGCCCTGGGGGGCAGCGCCCCGTCAGGGGCGCGGGGAACTGCGCGACAAGCCACGACGCACCCGCACCCGGGCCCCGAGGTGGCGCGTCGGCTGCGGGCCGTCGGTGGCTGATCGCGCAGTTCCCCGCGCCCCTGACGGGGCGCCGTGGTGGCGCGTGACGAAGGTCCGCCGGACAGGCCTAGCCCCGCAGGGGCAGGGCCTGGCCGGCGACCACGAGCACGACGTGCTCGCACTCGTCGGCCAGCGCAGCGTTCAGGCGCCCCAGCTCGTCGCGGAAGCGGCGCCCCGCCGCCGTGGCGGGGACGACGCCGGAGCCGGTCTCGTTGGTCACCAGCACCACCGACCGCCGCGTCCCCCGTATCGCCGCCACCAGTTCCCCCACCCGCTCGGCCAGGGCCGCCGCCCCGCCGCCGGCCCAGGTCTCGTCGTCCCATGCGCCGACCGTGTCCATCGCGTCCGTCAGCCACAGCGACAGGCAGTCGATCAGCAGGGGCGGGCCGTCGTCCGCGAGGAGCGGCACCAGGTCGCAGGTCTCGACGGTGCGCCAGGAGCCGGGGCGGCGTTCGCGGTGGCGGGCCACGCGGGCGGCCCAGTCGCGGTCGCCGTCGCGGGTGCCGCCGGTGGCGACGTAGAGGACGTCGGGGAAGGACTCCAGGCGCCGCTCGGCCTCGACGGACTTGCCGGAGCGGGCCCCGCCGGTGACGAGGGTGCGGCGGGGCACGTCGGGTACGGCGTGGTAGTCGCCGACGACGAGGGTGGTGCCGTCGGGCACGGCGCGGGCGCCGGCCGCGGCGAGGCGCCGGTGGAGTTCGCGCCCGGGGGGCACGTCGTGGTCGAGGTGGACGGCGATGACGTCGGTGGTCGCCCCCACCGCGCCGGTCTCCCGGAGCCGGGCCAGCGCGTCGGGGCGGCCGGCGACGTCCAGCAGGACCATGGCGTACGGGGCGGGGGGCGCCCCGGTCAGTCCGGCCGGTGCCGCGCCGGGGGGCAGGTACAGCAGCCGTTCCCCGTCGGGGCCGGTGACCTCGTACCCCGTACCGGGCGCGTCGAGGGCCAGGGCCCGCACGCGGTGTCCGCTGATGACCGACAGCTCGCGCCCGTCGGGCACCCGGACGGGCGCCGGCAGGCCGGCGGGGAGTTCGACGGCGGGGCCGTCGTGGGGGTGGGAGAGCAGCACCTGCCGTACGCCGGCGATGGAACGTCCCGCCCGTGCGGCGGCGAAGACCGGGCCCGGGGTGAGGTCGAGCAGCAGGGCGTCGTCGACGAGCAGGGCTGTCGCGGCCCGCGCGGCCTCGCCGGTGGCGCAGGCGCAGGCGGCGCACGGGCAGCCGGGGCGGGGCAGGCCGTCGGGGGCGCCGGTGCCGAGGAGAGTCAGTTCCACACCACTGATCGTCTCGCGTCCGGATCCGGTGGTCGCGCGGGGCTCACCCTTTCTCGTCCGGCCGATACGCTGGGATCCCCGATGCCCAGGAGGCGCACATGGCGTGGACGTGGCGGTTCGAGAAGACCGACGGGACGAAGACGGCTCCGGGGGTGGAGCCGGAGGAGTTCACCACGCAGGGGGACGCGGAGTCCTGGCTCGGCGAGCACTGGCGGGCGCTGCTGGAGGGCGGCGCGGACCAGGTGCGGCTCTTCGAGGACGACACCGAGGTCTACGAGGGTCCCATGAGCCTGCACGCGGCCGCCGAGGAGTGAGCCGCGCCGGTGCGCGGCGGCGGGGTCAGCCGCCGCGCACCCCGCACAGGTGCAGCAGGGCCGCGACCGCCCGGTAGGGGTCGGTGCGGCCGGCCCGTTCCTCGGCGGCGAGCAGCCGGTCGAGCCCGTCCGCGGCCGGGGCCGGGCCGTCGTCGGGGGCGAGGTCGGTGAAGACCCGCACGCCGTACCAGGCGCGCAGCGGGGTGCCGATGCCGGTGAGGGTCGCGGTGAGCGCCTCGCGCCGGTCCGCGCGGGCGGCCAGGCCCAGGCGGTCGGTGTAGTGGGGGGAGTCGAAGGCCGCGAGCGCGGTGTCCCAGTCGCCGGCCAGGCCCGGCCGCAGGGCCAGGGCGTCGGCGTTGCGCACGAGCAGGGACAGCAGTCCGCCGGGCGCCAGCACCCGGGCCAGCGCGGCGATCATGGGGTCGGGATCGGGAACGTACGTCAGCACGCCGTGGCAGAGCACCACGTCGAAGGCGCCGGGCGGGAAGTGCGCCCCGGCCTCCCGGCCGTCACCCCGGACGACGCGCATGCGCTCCTGGATGCCGGGCGGTTCGGCGGCCACGGCCCGCTGCAGGGCCGTGATCATCGCCGGGTCCCGCTCCAGACCGGTGACCTCGTGGCCGGCCCGGGCCAGCCGCACCGCCTGGGTGCCCCGGCCGGGGCCGACGTCGAGCACGCGCAGCCGCCGGCCGACCGGGAAGAGGGCGGATATCTGCTCGTCGACCTGCCGGGCGACGAGCTCCCGACGGACGGTGTTCCGCAGCCCCCCGGGCCCGCCCGGCCACTCCTGTGCGCCGCCGCCGAAGCCGGGGGCGTGAGGGGCGTAACCGCTCAGCGCTTCTCCCCGCGCTTCACCTTCGGCTTGGGCAGCCGCAGGCGGCGCATCTGGAGGGTGCGCATCAGCGCGTAGGGCACGGCGCCCTTGAGGTTCTCGTTGGGGAAGCGCTGCTTCAGGGCGCGCTTGAGGGTGAGGCCGAGGAACACGGAGTTGAGGACGATCGCGAGGATGACCACGAGCCAGGCCAGCAGGACGTAGGCCTGGAACGCCCCGCGGTTGATCATGCTCAGGACGAGGATCAGCACCGCCAGCGGCAGGAAGAACTCCGACACCGAGTAGCGGGCGTCGACGAAGTCGCGGGCGTAGGCGCGCACCGGGCCCTTGTCGCGCACGGGCAGGTAGCGCTCGTCGCCGTTGGCCAGGGCCTCGCGCTGCCGGGCGAGGTCGGCGCGGCGCGCCTCCCGGGCCCGCTTGCCGGCCTCCTTGCGGTCGGCCGGCGTGTGGGCCAGGCTGCGCCGCCGGGCGGTCTCGCTGCGCTTGGGCGTGGGGCGGCCCTTGGGGGCCTGCGGGTCACGGGGCTGCTTGGGCCGGTCCACGTTCACCTGGGGCGACGTGGCCTGCGCTTCCTTCGAACGGCTTCGGAACACGGAACCCAAGGGTACGGCCTTCGCCCGGCGCCCCACCGGCCCGCCCGGGCACGATCCGGCAACGACGGGCGCACGCCCGGCGCGGAGCGCCCCCTTCCGCCCCCGGGGTCCCACTACTCCTCGGGCCGGAGACGACGCGGTCCGCGATCGTCCTGCAGGAGGAGCGCATCCGGGCTCGGACAGTGCGGTAATGGAAGCAGGGCCCGTAGTGTGGGTTCTGCAAGGTTGTGCTGGAGTCCTGGCCGGTCCGCCCGGTCGGTCGGAGAGCTAGACGGTCAGAAGGGGGCGCGCGAGGCCCATGAGCGGTGTCATGAAGCGGATGGGGATGATCTTCCGCGCGAAGGCCAACAAGGCCCTGGACCGGGCCGAGGACCCGCGCGAGACCCTCGACTACTCGTACCAGAAGCAGCTGGAGCTGCTGCAGAAGGTGCGCCGCGGGGTCGCGGACGTCGCGACGTCCCGCAAGCGCCTGGAGCTGCAGCTGGGCCAGCTGCAGAGCCAGTCGACCAAGCTGGAGGAGCAGGGCCGCAAGGCGCTCGCGCTCGGCCGCGAGGACCTGGCCCGTGAGGCGCTCACCCGCCGGGCGGCGCTCCAGCAGCAGGTCAGCGACCTGCAGACGCAGCACCAGACCCTCCAGGGCGAGGAGGAGAAGCTCACCCTCGCCTCCCAGCGCCTGCAGGCCAAGGTGGACGCCTTCCGCACCAAGAAGGAGACCATCAAGGCGACCTACACCGCCGCCCAGGCCCAGACCCGCATCGGCGAGGCCTTCTCCGGCATCTCCGAGGAGATGGGCGACGTGGGCCTGGCCATCCAGCGCGCCGAGGACAAGACCGCCCAGATGCAGGCCCGGGCCGGCGCCATCGACGAGCTGCTCGCCTCCGGCGCGCTCGACGACCCGACCGGCATGGCCAAGGACGACCTCACCGCCGAGCTCGACCGCCTCTCCGGCGGCTCGGACGTGGAGCTGGAACTGCAGCGGATGAAGGCCGAGCTCGCCGGTGGCGGCGAGCGCCAGGCCATCGAGGGCGGCGCCGGTCAGCAGGCGCAGCAGGCCCACCACCAGGACCGCCCGCGCTTCGACAAGAGCTGACCCGAGGAGGCCGGACATGATCGTACGGATCATGGGGGAGGGCCAGTGGAAGGTCGACGACGCGCACCTCGCCGAGCTCAACAAGCTCGACGACGAGTTGCTGGAGGAGATGGAGGGCGGTGACGAGGCCGGCTTCCGCCGCACGCTGGGCGCCCTGCTCGACGCCGTGCGCCGCCTCGGCGGCCCGCTGCCCGACGACGCCCTCGCACCGTCCGAACTGATCCTGCCCGCGCCCGACGCCACGCTGGCGGAGGTCCGCGACATGCTCAGCGACGACGGCCTCATCCCCGGGTGACCGCACCGCCGGCCGGCCCGCCCGCCCGGCACGACCGACGACCACCGCATCGCGCCCCCGTCCGCCCGGGACGGGGGCGCGACGCGCTCACCGCCCGCGCCACGGCCCCGGAGGGGACCCGCGATGACCTCCCTCGCCGGCACCGGCCTCGCCCGGCCGCACCGCTGGCTGCGCAGCCACCCGTACGCCGCCGACGCGCTGCTGTCCGTCGTCGTCTTCGCGCTCGTCCTCATCGGCGTCTACCTCGGCCCGCACCCCGACCGCAGGATCCCCGCGGCCGGCTTCGTGCTGCTGTCGGCGGCCGCCTCCGCCTGCCTGATCGCCCGGCGCCTGGTGCCGCGCGCCGTCCTCGCCCTGACGTGCGTCCTGACCGTCGTGGCCACGGTCGCCGACCACGACGGGCCGGCCCGCACCCAGATCGCCATGAGCGCCGCCGTCGCCCTGTACACGGTCGCCGCCCGCACCGAGCGCCCCTCCGCCTGGCGGATCGTGGCCGGCACGGTCGCCGTGCTGACGGGCGTCGTCATGTTCTTCGGGCCCCCGCCCTGGTACGCGCAGGAGAACTTCGGCCTGCTGGCCTGGACCGCGCTGGCCGGTGCCGCCGGCGATTCCGTCCGCAGCCGCCGGGCCTACGTGGCCGCCGTCGAGGAACGCGCCCTGCGCGCCGAGCGCACCCGCGAGGAGGAGGCCCGCCGCCGCGTCGCCGAGGAGCGGCTGCGCATCGCCCGTGAGCTGCACGACGTCGTCGCCCACCACATCGCGCTGGTCAACGTGCAGGCCGGGGTGGCCTCGCACGTCATGGACAGCCGTCCCGACCAGGCCCGGCAGGCCCTGGCCCACGTCCGCGAGGCCGGCCGCTCGGCCCTGGAGGAGTTACGGGCCACCGTCGGGCTGCTGCGGCAGTACGGCGACCCGGAGGCGCCCACCGAGCCGGCGCCCGGCCTCGGCGTGCTCGACCAGCTCGTCGACGGCTTCGGCCGGGTGGGCCTGCACGTCGACGTCGTCGCCGCCTCCACGCTGCCCGGCGGCCCCGGCACCGGCCGGGGCGCGGCGCAGGCCGCCGCGGTCGTCGGGCCGCTGCCGGCGGCCGTGGACCTCACCGCCTACCGGGTGCTGCAGGAGGCCCTGACCAACGTGCACAAGCACGCCGGCCCCGGCGCCCGCGCCGAGGTCGCCCTGCTGCGCAGCGCGGACCGGCTGGACCTGACGGTGCTGGACGACGGCGGGGCCCGCGGACAGGCGAGCGGAAAGGCGCCGGCCGGGAGCGAGGACGCGCCGGGCGGGCACGGCCTGATCGGCATGCGCGAACGCGCCGCCGCCCTCGGCGGCACCTGCGAGGCGGGCCCGCGCGGCGGCCCGGCACCGGCCGGCTTCCGGGTGCGTACCGTCCTGCCGCTGCAGTCGCGCTCCGCGCGTAAGGAGCAGGGGCCGGCCGGACCCTAGGCTGAGCCGCATGACTGAGCCGATCACCGTGGTCCTGGCGGACGACCAGGCGCTGCTGCGCAGCGCGTTCAAGGTACTGGTCGATTCCGAGCCGGGCATGCGGGTCGTGGGGGAGGCGGCGGACGGTGCCGCGGCGGTGCGCCTGGCGCGTGCGCACGTGCCGGACGTGGTGCTGATGGACATCAGGATGCCGGGGACGGACGGGCTCGCCGCCACGCGCGAGATCTGCGCCGATCCGGCGCTGGGGGCGGTACGGGTGGTGATGCTGACGACGTTCGAGGCCGACGAGTACGTGGTGCAGGCCCTGCGGGCCGGGGCCTCGGGCTTCCTGGGCAAGGGCGCGGAGCCGGAGGAGCTGCTGGCCGCGATACGCATCGCGGCGGCGGGGGAGGCGCTGCTGTCGCCGGCGGCGACGAAGGGCCTGATCGCGCGGTTCCTCGCGCAGCCGCAGGGCACCGGGCAGGCCCCCGGCGCCCCGGGTCCCGCGGGACTGGAGGGGCTGACGGCGCGGGAGCGGGAGGTCCTGGTGCAGGTGGCCCGGGGGCTGTCGAACGACCAGATCGGCGAGCGGCTGGCGGTGAGCCCGCTGACCGTCAAGACGCATGTGAACCGCGCGATGGCCAAGCTGGGCGCGCGCGACCGGGCCCAGCTGGTGGTGGTCGCGTACGAGTCGGGCCTGGTGCAGCCGGGCACGGGGTGAGCACACGCCGAACGGCGGGGCCGGCTACGGCAGGGCCAGCATCCGCTCCAGGGCGAGCTTGGAGAAGCTCGCGACCTCGGGGTCGACCTCGATGCGGTTGACGACCTTGCCGTCGGCCAGGGACTCCAGGGCCCACACCAGGTGCGGCAGGTCGATGCGGTTCATGGTGGAGCAGAAGCAGACGGTCCTGTCGAGGAAGACGATCTCCTTGCCCTGGTCGGCGAAACGGTTCGCCAGGCGCCGGACCAGGTTCAGCTCCGTACCGATGGCCCACTTCGAGCCGGCCGGGGCGGCCTCCAGCGTCTTGATGATGTACTCCGTGGAGCCGACGTAGTCGGCCGCCGCGACGACCTCGTGCCGGCACTCGGGGTGCACCAGGACGTTCACGCCCGGGATGCGCTCGCGCACGTCATTGACCGAGTTCAGCGAGAAGCGGCCGTGGACGGAGCAGTGGCCGCGCCACAGGATCATCTTCGCCGCGCGCAGCTCCTCGGCGGTCAGGCCGCCGTTCGGCTTGTGCGGGTTGTAGACGACGCAGTCGTCCAGCGACATGCCCATGTCGCGCACCGCGGTGTTGCGGCCCAGGTGCTGGTCGGGCAGGAAGAGCACCTTCTCGCCCTGCTCGAACGCCCACTTCAGGGCCCGCTCGGCGTTGGAGGAGGTGCAGATGGTGCCGCCGTGCTTGCCGGTGAAGGCCTTGATGTCGGCGGAGGAGTTCATGTACGAGACGGGCACGGTCACCTCGGCGATGCCGGCCTCGGTCAGCACGTCCCAGCACTCGGCGACCTGCTCGGCGGTGGCCATGTCGGCCATCGAGCAGCCGGCGGCCAGGTCCGGGAGGATGACCTGCTGGGCGTCGCTCGTGAGGATGTCGGCCGACTCGGCCATGAAGTGCACGCCGCAGAAGACGATGTACTGCGCGTCGGGCCGGGCGGCCGCGTCGCGCGCCAGCTTGAAGGAGTCGCCGGTCACGTCCGCGAACTGGATGACCTCGTCGCGCTGGTAGTGGTGGCCCAGGACGAAGACCTTCTCCCCGAGCCGCGCCTTGGCCGCCCGGGCGCGCTCCACCAGGTCCGGGTCGGACGGTGCCGGCAGGTCGCCGGGGCACTCCACGCCGCGCTCGCTCTTCGGGTCGGCCTCACGGCCGAGCAGCAGCAGGGCGAGCGGCGAGGCGGAGGGGTCCTGGAACTCCAGGGGCTGGGCGGTGGTCACGACACGCACCCTTTCTTTCTGCGGACGGCCGGTAGGCCTAATCGTCAATTTGACGCTATCTATCATAACCGCTTCGTGTCACTTTGACGATGCCGCTCGCGTCAATGTGACGCATTCCCGATCCGGCGACGGGTGTGCGAGCATGAAAGGCGGGCGTCACCGTGTGGACACCCGCAACCCGGAATGAATCCGGGACCACGTCGGTTGCTGGCGTAAGCAAGCAGTCCGCACCCGTACCAAAGACCCGGGAGTGAAGCAGATGTCCGTTCAGGACGAGAAGACCACTGTGAGCGACGGCATCCTCCTGTCCGACGCCGCGGCGGCCAAGGTCAAGAGCCTGCTGGAGCAGGAAGGCCGGGACGACCTGGCCCTGCGCGTCGCCGTCCAGCCCGGTGGCTGCTCCGGTCTGCGCTACCAGCTCTTCTTCGACGAGCGCTCGCTCGACGGCGATGTCGTCAAGGACTTCGACGGCGTCAAGGTCGTCACCGACCGCATGAGCGCCCCGTACCTGGGCGGTGCCTCCATCGACTTCGTCGACACCATCGAGAAGCAGGGCTTCACGATCGACAACCCCAACGCCACCGGCTCCTGCGCCTGCGGCGACTCGTTCAGCTAAAAGCGGCCGGACGTCCGACGTGAGGAAGGGCGGCACCCCTCGGGGTGCCGCCCTTCCGCTGCTTCCTGCTGCTTCTGCTTCCTGCTACTTCGCCTGCTGTTCCTTCAGCGTCGCGCCCGTCGCCAGGTCCACCACCGTGCGGTCGCCCAGCGGCTCGTCCAGCGAGACCGTGGTCTCGAAGCGCTTGAGCATCAGGACGCAGTAGCGGCCCGGCTCCTTCTCGGTCGCGGTGACCTTGACCGTCACCGCCCGCTGCGACTGCTCGGCCGAGGCCGCGTAGTCGCTGCACACCCCGCCCCAGAAGTGCAGGACGAGCTTCCTGCCGCCGTCGGCCGGCGTGTACGACTCCACGCGCACCGGCCCCGACTTCGCCGGCGGCGAGGACGGGGCGCCGGACGGCGCCGCGCTGCCCCCGCCCTGCCCGGCGATGAACCGCGGATCGACCGCCGGCTGGACGACCGTGATCGTGCCGCCCTTGGGCATGCCGGGCATCTCCACCGCGAACAGCCACGACGGCACCAGCGCCGGCCTGCCCCCCACGGACTGCGCCGACAGCGCGAACGTCGCCCCGCGCACCGTCGCCGCCTCCGGGCCCTTGCCGGGCGGCGTCGAGCACCCGGCGTCCGGCGCCGGGCCGTCCTCCCGGAAGGGGACCGCCGTCGCGCAGCCGCCCGTCGTCGGACGGCCGGTGCCGGCCCCCTTGTTCAGCTCGTCGAGCGCCTGCCGCGCAGTCATCAGCGGATACACCGCACCCGCCGGCGGCAGCTGCAGCTGCCCGTTCCCCGAGGCCACCTTGCCGTCCGCACCGACCTGCACCGTCGTCTGCCAGCCGTAGGTGGGCAGCGAGCCCACCACCGGATCGGCCGTCACCGTGCGCAGGGCGCCGAAGACCTTGCCGGCGTCCGTCTTCGCCCCCTCCTGGCCCAGGGCCTTCAGCACGGGCGCCGCAGCCTTGCGCGCGGTGTCCTCGGACACCGGCTGCGCGGCGGCGGGGTCCGGCGGGCGGGGCGAACCGTCCTTGAAGGAGGGGCACTTCGCCCCGGGCCCCTCGGGCTCCTGCCTCGGCCCCGCACCCGGCGGGTGCTCGCAGTGCGCGCCGCCGGGCACGCCGTAGCGCGTGTACGCCCAGCTGCCCGGGCCCTGCCGGCCCACCTGCAGCGTGGGCCCCGCCGCGTCGGGGGTGCCGCCCACCGTCCAGGTGTCGCCGGACAGCCGGGGCGTACCGGAGATGCCCAGCGCCTTGGCCAGCGCGGCGACCTGCTCGGCGCCCACCTCGCGCGCCGGCAGCCGGACGGCGGCGGTGCGCGGCCCGTCCGGCAGCGTGCCCGCCGCCCGGTAGCGCACGCCGTGCGGGTCGGGCTCGCCCGGCGCAATGCCCTGCGAGGGCCCGCTCGGACCCGTCCGGGCGCCGTAGCCGTCCAATGCCAGGGGTGGTGGGGTACTGCTGCTGCCGCCGGTCGCGGGCGCCGGGGCGCCGTCGCCCCCCGAGGCCGTGGACGCCCAGTACGCGGCGCCGCCACCGGCCAGCAGGACGGCCGCCGCCACCGACGCCACCACCAGCGGCGAGCGCCGCCGCCGGATGCCGGTGCCGCCGTCCGCCGTGCCGTCCCCGGTGCGCTCGGTGCCCTCGGTGCTCACCGCATCGCTCCTTCGCTCCGCTCAAAGTGAAGTACTGCCGCATCCCCCGGGAAGGGGACGCCACTTGGACGGGGCGCAGGAGCCGTCGGTTCCACCCGGTGCGGACCGCGTCGTCAGTAGCCGTACTCCGCCATCGCATCCAGCAGCCGGGCCGAGCGCGCGGGCACCGATATCCCGTGGATGAGCGACAGCGGCGTCCGCTCGGCGGCACCCCGCCCACCGGGGTCCCCGGGGGCGCCCCACTCCGGGGCCATCCGGGCGCAGCAGCGGCACAGCTCGGCCAGTGAACCCGGCTCCCGGGGCGGTGTGACGTCCTTCACAGTCTTCGGCATACCCGCACCGTACGCATGCGACGGCGTGCCGTGAAAGACCTACTATTAGGTAGATTTATGCACGGAGCGGCGAGAACCGGACCCGGTCGTGCTCCCGCGAACCGGTAACGTGGGATGGCTCGTCATGCTCAGCCATGTCCCCGTCCCACGCCCTCAGGGAGCAGACCCTCCGTGCGTATCGCTGTCACCGGCTCCATCGCCACCGACCACCTGATGACCTTCCCCGGCCGCTTCGCCGACCAGCTCGTGGCGGACCAGCTGCACACCGTCTCCCTCTCCTTCCTCGTCGACGAACTCGACGTGCGCCGCGGCGGCGTCGGTCCCAACATCTGCTTCGGCATGGGCCTGCTGGGCCTGCGGCCCGTCCTCGTCGGCGCCGCCGGCAACGACTTCGCCGACTACCGCGCCTGGCTCGACCGGCACGGCGTCGACACCGCCTCCGTGCACATCTCCGAGGTCCTGCACACCGCACGGTTCGTCTGCACCACGGACACCGACCACAACCAGATCGCGTCCTTCTACACCGGTGCCATGAGCGAGGCCCGCCAGATCGAGCTGCAGCCGGTGGCCGACCGCGTCGGCGGCCTGGACCTCGTCCTCATCGGCGCCGACGACCCCGAGGCGATGCTGCGCCACACCGAGGAGTGCCGCACCCGCGGCATCCCCTTCGCGGCCGACCCCTCCCAGCAGCTCGCCCGCATGGACGGCGACGACATCCGGGTGCTGGTCGACGGGGCGACGTACCTGTTCACCAACGAGTACGAGAAGGCGCTCATCGAGTCCAAGACAGGCTGGACGAGCGAGGAGATCCTCGAGCGCGTCGGCACCCGCGTCACCACCCTCGGCTCGCGCGGCGTGCGCATCGAGCGGCGCGGCGAGCCCGTCATCGAGGTCGGCGTCCCGCAGGAGGAGGCCAAGGTCGACCCGACCGGCGTGGGCGACGCCTTCCGCGCGGGCTTCCTGGCCGGCCTGACGTGGGAGCTGTCGCTGGAGCGCTCGGCCCAGCTGGGCTGCATGCTGGCGACGCTCGTCATCGAGACGCTGGGCACCCAGGAGTACGAGCTGCGGCGCGGCCACTTCATGGAGCGCTTCACCAAGGCGTACGGCGAGGACGCCGCCACCGAGGTGCGCAAGCACCTGGCGTAACGGTCCCTGCTTCGTCCGCCCTGCCGCCCAAGGGGCGGCAGGGCGGACGGGTATCAGGCGCGGCGCCGCACCGTGTAGGCCACCCCGCGCTCCGCGGCGCGCTCCCCGACGTACTCGTGGCCCCGCATCCCGCACCACGCCGGGATGTCGAGGCGCGCCGCCTCGTCGTCGGACAGCACCGTCACCAGCCCCCCGACCGGCACGTCGCCGATCACCTTCGCCAGCTCGATCACCGGGATCGGGCACCGCTTGCCGAGCGAGTCGACGACCAGCTCCTCGCCGGCGGGGGAAACGGCCGCCGACGCCCCCGTCGGCGCCCCCAACTGCTCGCGCACCCCGGCCACGATCCCCGGCAGCGCGGTGAGGAAGGCGTCGACCTCCGCCGCCGTCGTGCCGCGCGGCAGCGACACCCGTACGTTGCCCTCCGACAGCACCCCCATCGCCCGCAGCACATGGCTCGGCTCCAGCGTGCTGGACGTGCAGGAGGAGCCCGAGGAGACGGAGAAGCCCGCGCGGTCCAGGGCGTGCAGCAGCGTCTCCCCGTCGACGTACAGGCAGGAGAAGGTGACCAGGTGCGGCAGCCGGTGCACCGGGTCGCCGACCACCTCCACGTCGGGGACGAGCTGCGCGACCCGCTCGCGCACGTGGTCGACCAGGACGCGCAGCCGGGCGTCCTCCGCGGCCGCCTCCGCGCGCACGGCGCGCAGCGAGGCGGCGGCCGCGACGACGGCGGGGATGTCGGGGTAGCCGGGGGCGCGTCCGTTCTCCCGCTCGTCGGCCGGGCCGGGCAGGGCGAAGCGCGTTCCCTTGCGCACGGCCAGCAGGCCCACCCCGGGCGGGCCGCCCCACTTGTGGGCGCTGGCGGTCAGCAGCGACCAGCCCTCCTCGACGGGGCCCCAGCCGAGCGACTGGGCCGCGTCGACCAGCAGCGGTACGCCCGCCTCCCGGCAGGCCGCGGCCGCCTCGGCCACCGGCTGGCGGGTGCCCACCTCGTGGTTGGCGGACTGCAGGGCGGCGAGGGCGGTGTCGGGGCGCAGGGCGGCGGCCCAGTCGGCGGGGGCGATGCGGCCCGTGCGGCCGACGGGGACCTCGGTCACGGTGCCGCCGGCCGCTTCGAGGGCTGCGCCGGCGTGCAGCACGGCGGAGTGTTCGACGGCGGAGACGACCAGATGGCGGCCGATGCGGCGGCGTCCGGCGAGGGCGCCGGCGATGCCGTCGTGCAGGGCGCGCGTACCCGATGGGGTGAAAACCAGTTCGTCCGGTCGACAGCCCACGGCTTCCGCGGCGGTCTCGCGGGCGGCGTCCAGCAGCAGCCGGGCGCGCCGGCCCTCCCGGTACAGGCGGGTGGGGTCGGCCCAGCCCTCGTCGAGGGCGGCCAGCAGCGCCTGGCGGGCGACCGGGTGCAGAGGAGCGGAGGAGGCGGCGTCGAAGTAGGGCACGAGGGGAACGCTAACCCCATCTCCGGCGGAGTCCGAGCCTGCCCGGCGGGGCGTCTGACGGAGTGCCGGAAGGGCTCCGGAGCTGCAGATTCCACCCCTTCGGGGACCGGACCGGCGCGTTGGGCACCCTCCCCGCGCGGCCCCAGATAGCGTCCAGTAGGGTTTGGTCCGCATAAACATCCAAACCCCTGCCCGCAGCGGGCCGGCGACCGACCAGCGAGACGGCCGCAGCCGGCCGCACGGGCGAGACTCTCGGGAAGGCGCTACGTGAGTCCCAACGGCTCCGACCGCTCGTCGCGGCGCCCGGTGCGGCGGAAGCTGCTGCAGGCGCTGGCCGCGGGCGCTGTCCTGGCGACCGCCACCGGTTGCACATCGAAGGACTTCCCCCGCCTCGGCATGCCAACGCCCGTCACGGAAGAGGCGCCGCGGATCCTCTCCCTCTGGCAGGGCTCCTGGGCCGCTGCTCTGGCGATCGGTGTCCTGGTGTGGGGCCTGATCATCTGGAGCGTCATCTTCCACCGGCGCAGCAGGTCGAAGGTGGAGATTCCCAAGCAGACCCGGTACAACATGCCCATCGAGGCGCTGTACACCGTGGTCCCGATCATCATCGTCTCGGTGCTCTTCTACTTCACCGCGCGCGATGAGAACAAGCTCCTGACGAACCCTGACAAGCCGCAGCACGTCATCAACGTGGTGGGCTTCCAGTGGAGCTGGGCGTTCAACTACATGGAGAACGTCGACGGCAACACGGCCACCCCGGCCAAGCCGCTCCGCGAGAACAAGGAGCTCGACGCGATCCCGGACCGGTTCCTGAGCAAGGCACCGCAGGGCGCGGAGGGCGTCTACGAGGTCGGCATCCCCGGCGACCGCAACCCGCAGACGGGCAACCCGGGCCCGACCCTGTGGCTCCCCAAGGGTGAGACCGTCCAGTTCGTCCTCACCTCGCGCGACGTCATCCACTCCTTCTGGGTGGTGCCGTTCCTGATGAAGCAGGACGTCATCCCGGGCCACACCAACAGCTTCACGGTGACCCCCAACAAGGAGGGCACCTTCCTGGGCAAGTGCGCCGAGCTCTGCGGCCAGGACCACTCCCGGATGCTCTTCAACGTCAAGGTCGTCTCCCCCGAGCGGTACCGGGCGCACCTGAAGGAGCTGGCGGCAAAGGGTCAGACCGGCTACCAGCCGGCGGGCATCGCGCAGACGGATCACGCGAAGAACGCGGAGACCAAGAACAAGTGAGCATCCTCAACGAACCCCAGGGTGCCGCCGCCGCAACAGCCACGGCAGCACCACCCGTACGCCAGAAGCAGCCGGGCAATCAGGTGATCAAGTGGCTCACCACCACTGACCACAAGACCATCGGCACGCTCTACCTGGTCACGTCGTTCGCGTTCTTCTGCATCGGCGGCCTCATGGCGCTCCTCATGCGCGCCGAGCTGGCCCGTCCCGGCACGCAGATCATGTCGAACGAGCAGTTCAACCAGGCGTTCACGATGCACGGCACGATCATGCTGCTGATGTTCGCGACGCCGCTGTTCGCCGGTTTCGCGAACTGGATCATGCCGCTGCAGATCGGCGCGCCCGACGTGGCGTTCCCGCGGCTGAACATGTTCGCCTACTGGCTCTACCTGTTCGGCTCGCTGATCGCGGTGGCCGGCTTCCTCACCCCGCAGGGTGCGGCCGACTTCGGCTGGTTCGCCTACTCCCCGCTGTCGGACGCGGTCCGCTCGCCGGGCGTCGGCGCCGACATGTGGATCATGGGTCTGGCCTTCTCCGGCTTCGGCACGATCCTCGGTTCGGTCAACTTCATCACCACGATCATCTGCATGCGCGCGCCGGGCATGACGATGTTCCGCATGCCGATCTTCACCTGGAACGTGCTGCTGACCGGTGTGCTGGTCCTGCTGGCCTTCCCGGTGCTCGCGGCCGCGCTGTTCGCCCTGGAGGCGGACCGCAAGTTCGGGGCCCACGTCTTCGACGCGGCCAACGGCGGTGCCCTGTTGTGGCAGCACCTCTTCTGGTTCTTCGGCCATCCCGAGGTGTACATCATCGCCCTGCCGTTCTTCGGCATCATCTCCGAGGTCATCCCGGTCTTCTCCCGCAAGCCGATGTTCGGTTACTGGGGTCTGATCGCGGCGACGATCTCGATCGCGGGTCTGTCGGTGACCGTGTGGGCGCACCACATGTACGTCACCGGTGGTGTGCTGCTGCCGTTCTTCTCCTTCATGACCTTCCTGATCGCGGTCCCGACCGGTGTGAAGTTCTTCAACTGGATCGGCACCATGTGGAAGGGCTCGTTGTCCTTCGAGACCCCGATGCTGTGGGCCGTCGGCTTCCTGATCACCTTCACCTTCGGTGGTCTGACCGGCGTCATCCTGGCCTCGCCCCCGATGGACTTCCACGTCTCCGACTCGTACTTCGTCGTCGCGCACTTCCACTACGTCATCTTCGGCACCGTGGTCTTCGCGATGTTCTCCGGCTTCCACTTCTGGTGGCCGAAGTTCACGGGCAAGATGCTGGACGAGCGCCTGGGCAAGATCACCTTCTGGACGCTGTTCGTCGGCTTCCACGGCACCTTCCTCGTCCAGCACTGGCTGGGTGCCGAGGGCATGCCGCGCCGTTACGCCGACTACCTGGCCTCCGACGGCTTCACCACGCTGAACACCATCTCGACCATCAGCTCCTTCCTGCTGGGCCTGTCGATCCTGCCGTTCTTCTACAACGTCTGGAAGACCGCCAAGTACGGCAAGAAGGTCGAGGTCGACGACCCGTGGGGCTACGGCCGTTCGCTGGAGTGGGCGACCTCCTGCCCGCCGCCGCGGCACAACTTCCTCACCCTGCCGCGGATCCGCTCCGAATCCCCGGCGTTCGACCTGCACCACCCGGAGATCGCGGCCCTGGAGCTCGAAGAGAACCTCGCGGGCGAGAAGGCCCTCGCGGGCGGCAAGGAGGCCGGCAAGTGAAGATCCAGGGCCGGATGTTCCTGTGGCTGTCCCTCTTCATCCTCGCCATGGCGGTCGTCTACGGCGTGTGGTCGAAGGAGGTGGCCGGTACCACCGCGCTGTTCATGGCCTTCGGCCTGTGCGTCATGGTCGGCTACTACCTGGCGTTCACCGCACGCCGGGTGGACGCCGGTGCGCAGGACAACAAGGAGGCCGACGTCGCCGACGACGCCGGTGAGCTGGGCTTCTTCGCCCCGCACAGCTGGCAGCCGCTCTCCCTGGCCGTCGGTGGCGCCCTCGCCTTCATGAGCATCTGCTTCGGCTGGTGGCTCATGTACTTCTCGGCACCGATCATCCTGGTCGGCCTCTTCGGCTGGGTGTTCGAGTTCTACCGCGGCGAGAACCAGAACCAGTAGGGGCTCGCCCCGGCGAACCCCGCAGGGCCCCGCACACCGTCACGGTGTGCGGGGCCCTTTCGCATGCACCGGTCGTACGCACCGGCCGCATGCACCGGGACGGGCGGCACCCGTTTGCAGGCGCAGCGAGCGCCGTGCGCGGCCGTTTTTCCTACGGTATGACCATGAATCACTCACCTCGCCGTCGTCCGGCGCGCGGCCGCACGGCGGTGGCCGGCGCCCTGCTGCTGGCCTGCGCGGCCTGGGGGCTCACCGGCTGCGGATCGGGCAACCCGCTGGCCGACCGGCCCTACGACGCCTCGGACCAGGTGGGTGTCGCCGGCGCGGGGGAGACCCGGCAGGCGGACCCGGCCAAGCCGCTGGAGGTGGAGGCCACCGGCGGCGACCGCATCACCGACGTCACCGTCGCCGACGCCGCCGGACGCTACGTCAAGGGCGAGCTCGCGCCCGACGGCTCGCGCTGGCGCAGCACCGGCGCCCTGTCCGCCGGCGCCCACTACACCGTGCGCGTCAGCACGGAGGACGAGGACGGCGCCCAGGGGCGCCGCACGATCGACTACGAGACCAGCCGGGCCAAGCGGGTGCTGCGCCTCGCCTTCGGGCCGCAGAGCGGCACCTACGGCGTCGGACAGCCCATCACCGCCGAGCTGAGCGAGCCGGTCTCCGACCCGGCCGCCCGGGCCGTGGTCGAGCGCACCCTGCGGGTGGAGTCCGACCCTCCGGTGGAGGGCTCCTGGCACTGGGTGGACAACCGCACCCTGCACTACCGCCCCCAGGAGTACTGGCCCGCGCACGCCACCATCGACGTCCAGGCGGCCCTGGAGGGCATCAAGGTCGGCGGCGGGCTGTACGGCGGGCCGGTGCAGGGCGTCCACCTGACCACCGGCGACCGGGTGGAGGCCATCACGGACGCCAGCGCCCACTACATGACGGTGCTGAAGAACGGCCAGGAGGTCCGCTCCATCCCGGTGACCACCGGCAAGCCCGGCTACGCCACCCGCAACGGCATCAAGGTCGTCCTCGGCCAGGAGTCCTTCGTGCGCATGCGCGGCACCAGCATCGGCATCTCCGAGGGCAGCTCCGACGCCTACGACCTGCCGGTCTACTGGGCCACCCGGGTCACCTGGAGCGGCGAGTACGTGCACGCCGCCCCCTGGTCCGAGGGCTCCCAGGGCTGGGACAACGTCAGCCACGGGTGCACCGGCATGAGCACCGCCAACGCCAAGTGGTTCTTCGACAACGTGCGCGTGGGCGACATCGTCAAGGTCGTCGGCAGCGCCGGGGCCACCATGACGCCGTTCGACAACGGCTTCGGCGACTGGAACATGCCCTGGAAGCAGTGGCGCGAGGGCAGTGCCCTGGTGGCCGGCAAGCGCGAGGGCACCGGCCCGGCCGACACCGCCCGGCTGCGGCCCCAGGTGTGAGCGCGGGGCCTCCTCAGGTCTCGATGGACAGCCGCTGGCGCAACAGCTCCGCCAGCGCCTCGGCGAACGCCACCGGATCCACCGGATGGGTGACAACGGCCTCGGCCTTGCTCCAGGAGGCCAGCCAGGCGTCCTGCGGCCGGCCGATCAGCAGCAGCACCGGCGGGCAGCGGAAGACCTCGTCCTTCAGCTGCCGGCACACCCCCATGCCGCCCGCAGGGGCCGTCTCGCCGTCCAGCACGCACACGTCCACCCGGCGCTCCTCCAGGGTCCGCAGCACCGCCGGCAACGTGGCGCACTCCAGGTACTCCACCTCGGGAAGACCGGTGGCCGGGCGCCTGCCGCCCGCCAGCCGCACCTGTTCGCGCGTGTGCGCGTCATCGCTGTACACCAGCACCGTTGCGGTCGGCTGCATCGTTCCTCCAGGTCGTGGGAGTGACGCTCATGGACGGACGGCTCAGCGCGGATGCTACTCCGCGCGGGGGCCGCGATGGGCCGTACGAGCAGCGCACAGCGTCTTGACACACCGAACGGCACCCCCCGGAGTGAGCGCGAGATAAGCGACCGACATAATGTCGGTCGTGGCGACAGCAACAGCAGTAGATACCGGGCACGCGCACCCCTCGGTCAACCGACCGAACCTCACCAGCGTCGGAACCATCATCTGGCTGAGTTCCGAGCTGATGTTCTTCGCGGCCCTCTTCGCGATGTACTTCACCCTGCGATCGGTGACGGGTGCCGACCACTGGAAGGAAATGGCCTCGGCCCTGAACCTTCCGTTCTCGGCGACCAACACGACGATCCTGGTGCTCTCCTCGCTCACCTGTCAGCTCGGCGTGTTCGCGGCCGAGCGCGGTGACGTCAAGAAGCTGCGCACCTGGTTCATCGTCACGTTCGTGATGGGTGCCATCTTCATCGGCGGTCAGGTGTACGAGTACACGAGCCTGGTCAAGGACGAGGGCCTGTCCCTGTCCTCCGACCCGTACGGCTCGGTGTTCTACCTGACGACCGGCTTCCACGGCCTGCACGTGACGGGCGGTCTCATCGCCTTCCTGCTGGTCCTGGGCAGGACGTACGCGGCCAAGAGGTTCACCCACCACCAGGCGACTGCGGCCATCGTCGTGTCCTACTACTGGCACTTCGTCGACGTGGTCTGGATCGGCCTCTTCGCCACGATCTACTTGATCAAGTAATCGGTCCCGTCCCGCACCGGACCATCAGTCCAGCATCGACGCAGAAGATCCTGACACCGGGGTAATCCGTGAAAAAGCTCTCCGCACGACGACGCCATCCGCTGGCGGCGGTCGTCGTCCTACTCTTCGCGCTGGCGGTAACCGGGGGGCTGTACGCCGCGTTCGCGCCGGCCGAGTCGGCCAAGGCCGATGACAGCGCCCAGTCCCTCGCCATCGAGGAGGGCAAGAAGCTCTACTCCGTGGGCTGCGCCAGCTGCCACGGCACCGGCGGTCAGGGCACCTCCGACGGGCCGAGCCTGATCGGCGTGGGCTCCGCCGCCGTGGACTTCCAGGTCGCCTCCGGCCGCATGCCGCTGCAGCAGCAGGGCGCCCAGGCGCCCCGCAAGAAGGTGATCTACTCGCAGGCCGAGATCGACCAGCTCGCCGCGTACATCGCCTCCCTCGGCGCGGGCCCGGTCGCCCCGACCAAGAGCCAGTACAGCCCCGACGGCGCCGACATCGCCAAGGGCGGGGAGCTCTTCCGTACGAACTGCGCCCAGTGCCACAACTTCACCGGCAAGGGCGGCGCGCTCTCGAACGGCAAGTACGCCCCGTCGCTCGAGGGCGTCAACCCGAAGCACATCTACGAGGCCATGCAGACCGGCCCGCAGAACATGCCTTCCTTCCCCGACACGACGATGTCCGAGAAGAACAAGAAGGACATCATCGCGTACCTCGACACGGTCAACAGCGACAAGACCAAGAGCCCGGGCGGCCTCGAACTGGGCGGTCTCGGCCCGGTCAGCGAGGGTCTGTTCGCGTGGATCTTCGGTCTGGGCGCGCTGGTCGCCGTCGCCATCTGGGTCGCCGCCCACACCGCCAAGGCCAAGAAGTCATGAGTAGCCAAGACATTCCAGAAGAGACCCTGCCGAGCGCGCAGGGCGCGCACGAAGGCGCCGTAGCCACCGCGGGCGACCCGTTCGCCGACCCGGGGCTGCCGCCGCACGAGCCCCGTAAGCAGGACATCGACGAGCGGGCCGCCCAGCGCTCCGAGCGCGTGGTCGCCTTCCTGTTCCTGCTGTCGATGCTGGCCACGGTGGGCTTCATCGCCTCCTACGTGACCCTCCCGGTCGACAAGAGCATCTACGTCTTCCCGCTCGGGCACATCAGCGCGCTGAACTTCGCGCTGGGCCTGACCCTGGGCGTGGCGCTGTTCTGCATCGGCGCGGGCGCGGTCCACTGGGCCCGCACCCTGATGTCGGACGTCGAGTACGCCGACGACCGGCACCCGATCGAGGCCTCCCCGGAGGTCAAGGCCAAGGTGCTGGCCGACTTCAAGCAGGGCGCCGAGGAGTCCGGCTTCGGCCGGCGCAAGCTGCTGCGCAACACCATGTTCGGCGCGCTGGCCCTGGTGCCGCTCTCCGGTGTGGTGCTGCTGCGCGACCTCGGTCCGCTGCCCGGCACCAAGCTGCGCAAGACCGCCTGGTCCGCGGGCAAGATGCTCATCAACCAGAACACGATGCAGCCGCTGCGCCCCGAGGACATCCAGGTCGGCTCCCTGACCTTCGCCATGCCCGAGGGCATGAAGGAGGAGGACCACGACTTCCAGCAGGAGATCGCCAAGGCGGCCCTGATGATCGTCCGGCTGCGCCCGGAGAACATCAAGGACAAGCGCGAGCTCGACTGGTCGGCCGACGGCATCGTGGCCTTCTCCAAGATCTGCACGCACGTCGGCTGCCCCATCAGCCTCTACGAGCAGCAGACCCACCACGTGCTGTGCCCGTGCCACCAGTCCACCTTCGACCTCTCCGACGGCGGTCGCGTGATCTTCGGCCCGGCCGGCCACGCCCTTCCGCAGCTGCGGATCAAGGTCAACGACAAGGGCTACCTCGAGGCCATGGGCGACTTCGCCGAGCCCGTCGGTCCTGCCTTCTGGGAGCGCGGATGAGCACTGCAACCGCTACAGATAATCGCCGCAAGGCACCCGCAGGCGAGCGGGTCGCCGACTGGGCCGACGGCCGGCTGGGCATCTACAGCCTGGCCAAGGTCAACATGCGGAAGATCTTCCCGGACCACTGGTCCTTCATGCTGGGCGAAGTCTGCCTCTACAGCTTCGTCATCATCATCATGACGGGCGTCTACCTGACGCTCTTCTTCCACCCCAGCATGAACGAGGTCGTCTACCACGGCTCCTACGAGCCGCTGCAGGGCGTCCAGATGTCCGAGGCGTTCAAGTCGACCGTCGACATCAGCTTCGACGTGCGCGGTGGTCTGCTCATCCGGCAGATCCACCACTGGGCGGCGCTGATCTTCCTCGCCGGCATGTTCGTGCACATGATGCGCGTCTTCTTCACCGGTGCGTTCCGCAAGCCGCGTGAGGTCAACTGGCTGTTCGGCTTCCTGCTGTTCGTCCTCGGCATGTTCACCGGCTTCACCGGTTACTCGCTGCCGGACGACCTGCTGTCGGGCACCGGTGTCCGCTTCATGGAGGGCGCCATCCTGTCCGTGCCGGTCATCGGCACGTACATCTCGATGTTCCTCTTCGGCGGCGAGTTCCCCGGCTCGGACTTCGTGCCGCGGTTCTTCTCGATCCACGTCCTGCTGCTGCCGGGCATCATGCTCGGCCTGCTGGTGGCGCACCTGATCCTGGTCTTCTACCACAAGCACACGCAGTTCCCCGGCCCCGGCCGGAAGAACGAGAACGTGGTCGGCATGCCGCTGCTGCCGGTCTACATGGCCAAGGCCGGTGGCTTCTTCTTCCTGGTCTTCGGTGTGATCGCGGCCATCGCCGCCATCGCGACCATCAACCCGATCTGGGCGATGGGCCCCTACCGGCCGGACCAGGTCTCCACCGGCGCCCAGCCCGACTGGTACATGGGCTTCGCCGAGGGTCTCATCCGTGTGATGCCGGGCTGGGAGATCAACGTCTGGGGCCACACGTTCGTCCTGGGCGTGTTCATCCCGCTGGTGATCTTCCCGCTGGTGCTGGGCGCGATCGCGGTCTACCCGTTCATCGAGTCCTGGGTCACCGGCGACAAGCGGGAGCACCACCTGCTGGACCGCCCGCGCAACGCCCCGACGCGCACCGGTTTCGGTGCCGCCTGGATCGCCGCGTACTTCGTGATGCTGATCGGTGGTGGCAACGACCTGTGGGCCACCCACTTCCACCTGTCGATCAACGCCATCACCTGGTTCGTCCGCGTCGGCTTCTTCGTGATCCCGGTCCTGACGTTCATCGCCACGCGCCGCATCTGCATGGGTCTGCAGCGCCGCGACAAGGACAAGGTGCTGCACGGTCGCGAGACCGGCATCATCAAGCGCCTGCCGCACGGTGAGTTCATCGAGGTCCACGAGCCGCTCTCGCAGGAGCAGCTGCACACGCTGACCTCGCACGAGCAGCCCAAGCCGCTGGAGCTGGAGCCGGCGGTGGACGAGAACGGCGTCGCCCGCAAGGTCGGTGCTGGCCAGAAGCTCCGCGTGAAGCTCTCCAAGGGCTTCTACGGCGAGGGGACCCAGATCCCCAAGCCCACCGCGGAGGAGTACCGGGAGATCACCAGCGGTCACGGCCACCACTGATCCCCGCAGCTGATCACTGACGACTGATCGCCACGGCAGGAGCCCCGTCCAGCGCATGGACGGGGCTCTTCGCCGTCCCGGGCCGGTCGATAGGCTGGACGCCAGACGGGGGCCAGTGGGAGCGCCCCCGCCCAGACCACTCCAGGAGTGTGGACCATGAACGTTGCGACCCCATCTGGCGGCGAGCGCTCGGTGGCCCCGTCCTGGCCGGGCATCCTGGACGCCCTGCTGCGCGGAGTGGACCTCAGCGCCGACGACACGGCCTGGGCCATGGACCGGATCATGCGCGGGGCGGCCAGCGACGCCCAGATCGCCGGCTTCGCCGTGGCCCTGCGGGCCAAGGGCGAGACCGTCGCCGAGATCTCCGGCCTGGTCCGCGCCATGTACCGACACGCCAACCTCATCGAGGTGCCCGGGCCCAGCGTGGACATCGTGGGCACCGGCGGCGACGGCGCCAAGACCGTCAACATCTCCACGATGTCCTCGATCGTCGTGGCCGGCACCGGTGCGAAGGTCGTCAAGCACGGCAACCGCGCCGCCTCCTCCGCCAGCGGCTCCTCCGACGTCCTGGAGAAGCTGGGCGTCAACCTGGAGCTGACGCCCCGCCGGGTGGTGGAGGTCGCCGAGGAGGCCGGCATCACTTTCTGCAACGCCGTCAAGTTCCACCCCTCCCTGCGGCACGTCGCCCCGGCCCGCCGTGAACTGGGCATCCGGACGACCTTCAACGCGCTCGGCCCGCTGACCAACCCCGCCCGGGTGCGCGCGCAGGCCACCGGCGTCGCCGACGCCCGCATCGCACCGGTGCTGGCCGGGGTGCTGGCCGAGCGCGGCTCGACGGCCCTGGTCTTCCGCGGCGACGACGGGCTGGACGAGCTGACCACCACCGCCACCTCGCGGGTGTGGGTCGTGCGCGACGGGCGGGTGCACGAGGAGGCGTTCGACCCCCGCGAGGTGGGCCTGGAGATGGTGCCGGTGGAGGCGCTGCGCGGCGCCGACGCCTCGTACAACGCCGACGTCGCCCGCCGCCTGCTCGCCGGCGAGACCGGCCCCGTACGGGAGGCGGTGCTGCTCAACTCCGCGGCGGCGCTGGTGGCCCTGGCGCCCACCGACGCGCCGCTGCCCGAGCAGATCCGCGCCGGCATGGCGCGGGCGGCCGAGTCCATCGACTCCGGCGCCGCCCTGCGCACGCTGGAGAAGTGGGTGGCGGCCAGCAACGCCTGAATGAGCAACGCCTGAATCAGCAACGCCTGAGCCCTTTCCGGCCAGGTGCGTCTCGCCCCGTGGAACGACGGTTCCACGGGGCGATCACGTATGCCATACTCCTGCCCAGGTCACGAGTGACAGCGTTTCGGCCCCGGCCTGCTGTCCGGCAACCCTCCTTCCGTGGCGGGGTGCCCCGGGTGATGACCGGGCCGCAGGCAGGACGTCTGCGGCAAGCGCGGATCCCTCGCCAGGGATCCTGGTCGTCGAGGGAGATCCTTCCGTGATGCAGCGAATGCGCTAGGGCTCGAAGAGCCCCTTCTTTGCGTACCTCTCTTCTTCTGCTCGCCTGTTCACGTACGGGAGTTCGCCATGCCTGCCGCCGCCGTCGCCACCGAGAGCCCGGTTCGTCCCCCGCTACCCGTTCTGGGGGGCGACGTCCGCGTACCGCTCGTCACCGGGGGCGAGGTGACGTACGCGGCCCTCGACTACGCCGCCAGCGCCCCGGCCCTGCGCCGAGTGTGGGACGACGTCGCCGCGTACGCGCCGTACTACGGCAGCGTGCACCGCGGCGCCGGCTACCTCTCGCAGCTGTCCACCGACCTCTTCGAGAACAGCCGGGCCACCGTCGCCCGCTTCCTCGGCTGCCGCGAGGACGACCAGGTCGTCTTCACCCGCTCCACCACCGACTCGCTCAACCTGCTCGCGACCGTCCTGCCCGCCGGCTGCCGGGTGTTCGTCTTCGAGACCGAGCACCACGCCGCGCTGCTGCCCTGGGGCGAGGGCCGCCTCACCTGCCTGCCCGCGCCCCGCACGCCCGCCGAGGCGGTCGCGACCCTGGAGCGGGCCCTCGCGGACCGCGAGCCCCACGGGCCCGCGCTGGTGTGCGTCACCGGCGCCTCCAACGTCACCGGAGAGCTGTGGCCCGTACGGGAGTTGGCGGCCGCGGCGCACGCCCACGGCGCGCGCATCGTGCTGGACGCCGCCCAACTCGCCCCGCACCACCCCGTGGACATCCGGGGGCTCGACGTCGACTGGGTCGCCCTCTCCGGCCACAAGCTCTACGCGCCCTTCGGCGCCGGGGTGCTGGCCGGCCGCCCCGACTGGCTGCGCGAGGCCGAGCCGTACCTGGCCGGCGGCGGCGCCAGCCGCCGGGTCACGCGGCTCCCCGACGGCCGCCTGGAGACCGAGTGGCACACCACCACCGCCCGGCACGAGGCCGGCTCGCCCAACGTCATCGGCGCCTATGCCATCGCCTCCGCCTGCCGGGCGCTGACCGAGGCGGGCTTCGAGGGTCTCGTCGCGCGCGAGAGGCACCTGGTGGCCCGGGTGCGCGAGGGCCTTGCCGAGGTGCCGGGCGTACGGGTGCTGTCGCTGTTCGGCCCCGACGCCCCGCGCGTGGGCGTGCTCTCCTTCGTCGTCGAGGGCTGGAACAGTTCGCACCTGGCCGCCGCACTGTCCGCCGAGTACGGCATCGGGGTCCGCGACGGGCTTTTTTGCGCCCACCCGCTGGTGCGCACGCTGCTGGGCGCCGGGCAGCAGGAGGCGGGGGAGTGCGGCGCGCCCGACGAGGGCCGTGCGCACAGCGCCGTACGCGTCAGCTTCGGCGCCGGTACGCCCGACGAGCACGTGGAGCGGTTCGTCCGGGCCGTGCGCGAACTGGTCGCCCATGGCGCGCGGTGGCTCTACCGCACGGAGGGCGGCCGCTGCGTGCCCGCGCAGCGGGCGGCGTGAGGGGCAGCGGCGTGCGGAATCAGTTGTCCAGGCCGATGGCGAAGGCCGCTTCCAGGTCGTGCTGGGAGTAGGTGCGGAAGGCGATGTGCGTCTCCGTCGAGGTGACGCCGGTGACCTTGCTGATCCGGCCCGGGATGACGTCCGCCAGGTCGTCGTGCCGGGCCACCCGCACGATCGCGATCAGGTCGTAGGCGCCGGTGACCGAGTAGACCTCGCTCACGCCGTCCAGCGCGGCGATCGACTCGGCGATCTCGGGGATGCGGTCCACGTCGGTCTTGATGAGCACGATCGAAGTGATCACGTCGTTCTGTCTCCTTCGGTGGACCCGGTTTCGGTGGCCCCGGCTGCGGCCCTCACTCTAACCGCAGGCGTGGGGTGCACCCAGGCGTAGCCGAATCCGAGTGCGAATCCCAGCACGTGGGCGAGGTAGGCCACCCCCGGCCGCCCCGCCTCCGTGCCCGCCGCCAGCCACTGCAGGGCGAACCAGAACAGCAGCACGACCCAGGCGGGAAAGCGCAGCGGCAGGAAGAAGAGGAACGGGAAGAGGCTGGTCACCCGGGCCCTGGGGAAGAGATAGAGGAAAGCGCCGAGCACACCGGAGATGGCGCCGGACGCCCCCACCAGCGTGCGGTCGGAGCCGGCGTGCACGACCGCGTAGCCGAGCAGGGCCAGATAGCCGGTGACGAGGTAGCACAGGGCGAAGGCGGCGTGTCCCAGGTGCGCCTCGGTCATGGCACCGAAGACGTAGAGGAAGAGCATGTTGCCCAGCAGATGCAGCCAGTTGCCGTGCACGAACAGCGCGGTGAGCGGGGTGATCAGATGCGTGGGGGAGCCGTGCCACAGCTCCGCCGGCACCACCCCCCAGCGCTGGAAGTACTCGGTCTGCGCGGTCAGCAGGGCGGTGCCGCTGCCGTAGGAGGGGCTGAGCCCGGAGGCGGGCCCGGCGAGGAAGACCACCCCGCACACGGTCAGGAGCGTCCAGGTCACCCAGGGGGTGCCCGCCTTCCCGGGCGCAGCCGTTGCGATCATGACCAGATCATGTCGTACCGGGCGCAACCGGCACCAAGCGCCTCGCCGGGAGGCGGCCATGGGCCCGCACCACCGTGTCCGGCGGCCCGCAGGCCGTAGGGTTACGAAGAGCACTCGACAAGGACGGACGAGACCATGAGCGTTCCCCGGCCGGCCGCCGGATCGGTGCGGTGCCGGTGGTGCAACGCGCCGTCGGCAGGATCGAGCTGGTGGAGCGGCCGGGTGCGACGGCCTGAGGAACGGGAGCGGTGAAGCGGTGGTGGAGCACAGGGACGGCGCGGAGGCGGCCGGTGACGCCGGTGGCGCCGACGACGGCGTCCTGGAGGTGCTCGACCGCCCCCTGCCCGAGGGCATCAGGCGGCGCGTCGTCGGGCTCGTCGCCGATGCCTTCGGCCGGCTGACGGTCGCGGAACTCCCCGCGCAGCTGCGGCAGTACGCCCGGTTCACCCCGAGCCGGCGCGCGAAGTTCGCCGGCAACGCCATGGCCGCCGCCGTGGAGGGCGACGCCGCCTTCCGCCAGCGCATCGCCGCCAAGCTGCGCGAGGCCGGCTCCGAACTTGCCGAGGCCCTGGAATCCGGCGCCCCGCCCGCCGCCGCCGACCCCGAGGACGTGGCGGCCATGGCCTTCGTGCTGCGCCCGCCCGGCTGGGTCAAGCTGGTCACCGCCGCCGGCGAGGAGGCCGCCCGGGCCGGCGCCGAGCGCGCCGGCGAGGAGGCGCAGCGCGAGCTGCAGCGCCTGCGCGAGGAGCTCGCGACCGTACGGGCCGAGGCGCGGTCCGAGGCCGAGCGGGTACGTGCCGAGCTGGACGCGACCCGCAAGGAGGCCGAGGGGCTGCGCCGCAAGCTGCGCAGCGCCGACAGCGACGTGCGGCGCGGCGAGGCGGCCCTGCGCAAGGCCCGCGAGGAGCTGGAGGCCGTGCGCGCCGAGGCCCAGGCCGACAAGGCGGCGGCCCAGGGCGAGACGCGCCGCGTCAAGGCGCGGCTGGCCGAGGCCGAGGCGGCCCTGGAGGCCAGCCGCCGGGCGGCCCGCGAGGGCCGCAGCGTGGAGGACATGCGGCTGCGCCTGCTGCTGGACTCCGTGCTGGACGCGGCCCAGGGACTGCGCCGCGAACTGGCGCTGCCCCCCGTCTCCGTGCGCCCCGCGGACACCGTCGACGCGGTGCGCCCGGGCACCATGTCGCCCAAGGACATCGCCACCCGGGCCCTGTCGGAGACCGATCCGGCCCTCCTCGACCAGCTGCTGGCGCTGCCTCAGACGCATCTGGTCGTCGACGGCTACAACGTGACCAAGACCGGCTATCCCACCATGCCGCTGGACAAGCAGCGGCTGCGGCTGCTGGGCGGCCTGGCCATGCTGGCCGCCCGCACCGGCGCCGAGGTGACCTGCGTCTTCGACGGTGCGGAGCTGGCGGCCCCGGTGCTGCTCGCGCCGCCGCGCGGGGTGCGGGTGCTCTTCAGCAAGCCCGGCGTGACGGCGGACGAGCTGATCCGCCAGCTGGTGCGGGCCGAGCCGCCCGGCCGGCCGGTGGTGGTGGTCTCCACCGACCGCGAGGTGGCCGACGGCGTGGCCAAGGCGGGCGCGCGGCCGGTCTCATCGGCCCTGCTGCTCAAGCGACTTGCCCGTCCCTGATCGTCGCCCGTCGGCTACGGAACGTGTCCGGCAGGTAAAGGATGGGGTTCTGACGGAATTTTTTCGCTTGAGAATTTGAAAGGATCACATTCCGCTCACTAGGGTCGGGCCTCGAACCTTCACTCGGCGATCATTCATTCGGGATGGTGGTGAAGGTCCCGCCGTGCGCGCGCGACCGCGCGGCAGCGCCGGCGGCCGAGGCAGATGAAGGAGCTCGACTCCGTGGCGTCCCACCGTCGTCCCAAGCAGCCGAGCCGCGCCCGTGCCGGCGTGCTGACCGCGACCGCCGCAGCGGCCGTCGCCCTCTCCGCGCAGGCGGCCCACGCCGATGCGCCCTCCACCTCGGACGCCAAGGCCAAGGTCGACAAGCTCTACGAAGAGGCGGAGCAGGCCACCGAGAAGTTCAACGGGGCCAAGGAGAAGCAGGAGAAGCTGGAGAAGGAGGTCGGCGACCTCCAGGACAAGGTGGCCCGCGGCCAGGAGGAGCTCAACAAGCTCCGTGCCGGCATCGGCGCCATGGCCACCGCCCAGTACCGCACCGGCTCCCTCGACCCCGCCCTGCAGCTGCTGCTCTCCTCCGACCCCGAGAGCTACCTGCGCGACGCCTCCACCCTCGGCCAGCTCACCGCCAAGCAGGCCGAGACGCTGCGCCAGATAGCCGCCAAGCAGCGCAGCCTGAGCCAGCAGCGCGCCGAGGCCACCGGCAAGCTCGCCGACCTCGAATCCACCCGCAAGGCGCTCAGCGAGAACAAGAAGGACATCCAGGGCAAGCTCGCCGCCGCCCAGGAACAGCTCAACTCCCTCTCCGCCAAGGAGCGCGCCGAGATCACCGGCGACAACGGCGGCAGTGCCCAGGGCAAGGACGGCCACTCCGGCGACGGCGCCCGCGCCGGCCGCTCCGCGAGCCGGCCCAACATCCCCGCCGGATCCGGCCGCGGCGCCGCCGCCCTCGCGGCCGCCGACGGCAAGGTCGGCTCCCCCTACGTCTGGGGTGCCACCGGCCCCAGCTCCTTCGACTGCTCCGGCCTCACCTCATGGGCGTACGCCCAGGCCGGCGTCGACATCAGCCGCACCTCACAGGAACAGGCCAACGACGGCACCCGCATCTACGACCAGAGCCAGCTCAAGCCCGGCGACCTGGTGCTCTTCTACGGCGACCTGCACCACGTCGGCCTCTACGCCGGCAACGGCATGACCCTGCACGCCCCCAAGCCGGGCGCCAGCGTGCGCTACGAGGCCATGAGCAACATGCCCTTCCAGTTCGGCGTCCGCATCGGCTGACGGACCGCCACCGGGCGCGCCAGCGCGCCATGCCGCCCTTTCGAGGGAATGACGACTACGGCAACTGACCGCACGCCCCGCCGGTGACCTGCGCCTTGGGCGGGGCGCCGGCGTCTCGTACGAGCCTTCGCGGGCGAAGGTCTTTGAACACGGGGTGAGCGCGCCGCTACTGTCTGCCGCGCGGCGCCCGGCCGTCGTCCGCCCGTCACCGGGCGGCAGGGGCCGCACGTCAGGAAGGAGTGCGCCGCCCCGTGGCGTCCCATCGCCGTTCTGCTCCCTGCGGTCTCATCCCGGGCATGCGGGTCTCCGTGCTCTCCGCCGCCGTGGCCACGGCCGCAGCCGCCCTCTCGGCGGCCCCGGCCACCGCCACCCCCGGCGACGGCGCCGAGGACGTCAAGCCCGCGGGAACGGTGCGCGCCCAGCTCGACCGGCTCTACGAGCAGGCCGAGCGGGCCACGGAGAAGTTCAACGCCGCCGGCGAGCGCGCCGACGCCCTGCGCGAAGAGGTCGAACGGGCCACCGACCGCGTCGCCCGCGGCCAGGAACAGGTCAACCGCATGCGCGGCACCCTCGGCATGATGGCCACCGCCCAGTACCGCAGCGGCGCCGTCGACCCCGCCCTCGAACTGCTGCTCTCCTCCGACCCCGACGGCTACCTCGACAAGGCCAGCACCCTCGACCGGGTCACCGGACGCCAGGCCGAACAACTGCACGCCCTCCTCGCCGCCCAGCGCGCCCTGCGCCAGCAGCGCCAGGAAGCCGCCCGCACCCTCGCCGAACTCGAGGACACCCGCCGGGCCGTCGACGCCCACAAACGCGAGGTCGAATCCCGGCTCTCCGCCGCCCGCCGCCTTCTCAACACCCTCCCCGACGCCGAGCGCGCCCAGTACGCCCGCTCCTCCCGCTCCGAGGAACGCCCCGCCGGCCCCCTGCACACCACCCTGCCCTCCCTGCCCGACCTCCCCTCCCTCGGCGGCTCCGGCCGCGGCGCCCTGGCCGCCATGGCCGTGCGCCAGGCCGTCGGCCTGCCCTACGCCTGGGGCGCCAACGGCCCCACCGCCTTCGACTGCTCCGGCCTCATGCAATGGGCCTACGGCCGCGCCGGCGTCGGCCTGCCGCGCACCTCCCAGGCCCAGCGGCACGCCGGACGCCACGTCTCCCTCTCCGAGGCGCGCCCCGGAGACCTCGTCATCTACCGCGACGACGCCAGCCACGTCGGCATGTACGTCGGAGGCGGCCAGGTCGTCCACGCCCCCTACCCCGGCGCCCGCGTCCGCTACGACCGCGCCGACATGATGCCGATCTCCTCCGTCACCCGCCCCTGAACCGGCCGCGGCACCCCTGCCCGTACGATGCGGGCGTGACAGGCGGTGGCGGAGGGAAACGACGGCGCGCGGCGTACGGGGCCGCCGCCGCGACTCTGCTCCTCCTCGCCGGCTGCACGACTACACCCCACGAAACCGGCACCCAAGGCGTCCGCCGGCTGCTCGACCGCTGGGCCGCCGCCGTCCGCGACAAGAACGAGAACGCCTACCTCGACGCCGTCGACCCCGCCGCCGAGCGCTACCGCGCCGACCGCCGCCGCGTCTACGCCAACCTCGCCGCGCTTCCCCTCGCCACCTGGGAATACCGGCTCAAAAGCCTGAAAGGCGCCACCGCCGACGCCCAGCTGCGCTACCGCATCGCCGGCTACGGCGCAGCCACCGCCACGGTGTCCGTCCGGCTGACCGTCGCACGGCACGGCGACCGCTGGTACGTCACCGGACAGGACGCCACCCGCGCCGGCAACCAGCTGTGGGAACAAGGCACCCTCACCGCCGTGCACGGCACCAGCGCCCTCGTCCTCGGCGTCGACCAGGACCGCGGCCGGCTCCAGGAACTCGCCGGCCTCGCCGACCGGGCCGTACCCGCCGTGACCGCCGCCTGGCCCGGCCCCTGGTCCCGGCGCGTCGTCGTCGAACTCCCCGCCACCCTCGACCGCATGGCCGCCCTCCTCGACTCCCCACCCTCCAAATACCGCGGCATCGCCGCCGTCACCACCGAGGACCGCATCGTCGTCAACCCCGAGGCCTACGCCGAACTCGGCGACTTCGGACGGCGGATCGTCCTCACCCACGAGACCACCCACGCGGCCACGCGCGACGCCACGACCCGCTCGACGCCGATGTGGCTGTCGGAAGGCTTCGCCGACTGGGTCGCCTACCGGGGTGCGGCCCGCACGCCACGCCAGGTGGCCCCCGAACTCGCCGCCGCCGTCACGGCCGGCACCCCGCCCGACCGGCTGCCGCCGGATGCGGACTTCGCCTTCACCGGCGATGCGGGGCGCTTGGCGCGGGCGTACGAGGGGGGCTGGCTGGCGTGCCGCCTGATCGCGGAGCGGTGGGGGGAGGAGCGGCTGGTGGCTCTCTACCGCGCCGCCGGGCGCGGGGGCCGGTTCTGGGATGCCCTGGGGGTGAGCGAGGCCGACTTCACGGCGCAGTGGCGCGAGTACGTGGCCGAGGCCTTTTGATTTCCCCCACCCCGCCCCTTCCCGAAACCGGGGCTCCGCCCCGGACCCCGGCCGGGGGTCCGGGGGCTTGCCCCCGCCCGCGGCGGAGCCGCATATCGATACTGCGGGAAGGGGCGGGGTGGGGGAAAAGCCCCGCAGGGTCAGCCCCGTACCAGCGCCGATTCCCGCGGCGGGTCCGTCTCCTCCGTGGCGGAGGCCCGCCGTGACGGCACCGTTTCGCGCCACAGACGCCGGCAGGAGATCACCGTCGCCGTCACCAGCAGCGCGTTCCGCAGGGTCAGCGTCGCCACCCCCAGCTTGTCGCTGGCGACGACGTGCGAGAACCAGATGGGGAACTCCAGTTGCGTCAGCGGTGCCGCAATGAGCACCAGCAGCACCGGCAGCTGCTGCCGCGGCGTGCGCATCGTCACGCACACCGCGGCCAGGCCGATGAGCCACACCATGTACTGGGGGCTGATCACCCGGCTTGTCGTCGTGAACAGCAGCACCGCCGCGAACGCCGCGTCGTACGGCGTCGTCGCGGTGAAGCGGCGGGCCCGTACCCGCCACACCAGCAGCCAGGCGAACGCCAGCACGCTCAGCAGCAGGGCCAGCGCGCTCACCGCGTGCACGTGGCGGCCCAGGAACTCCACCGAGCCGTAGTTCAGCCGGGCCTTGCCGTGCCAGCCGAAGTGCCGGGCCAGGTGGAAGACCAGCGAGCCCAGCGACTCGACCTCCGTGCCGCGGTCGCGCTGGAAGGTGAGGAACGCCAGGGCCCCGGGCATCGCGGCGGTGAACAGCATGGTGAGCACCGCGACCGTCAGCAGGGCCGCGCCCCACGTGGAGCGGGTGCGGCGGCCGCGCGGGGTGCCGATGAGCAGCAGTACGGGCCAGACCTTCAGCAGCGCCCCGAACCCGGTGAGCGCCCCCGACAGCCGGGTGCGGCGGCGGGAGGCGAGCAGGGCCGCCACCGCCACGGCGGTGACCATCACGTCGTAGCGGGCGTAGACGATGGGCCCCAGCAGCGGCACTCCGGCGACCCACACCCACACGCCCAGCGGGCTGCGCCGGCCGCCGCGGGCCGCGTACAGCAGCATGCCCATGATGGCCGCGTCCGCGGCGAGGCAGACGGTGAAGAAGGCGGGCGCGTAGCCGAGGAAGGGCAGCAGCGCGGGGGAGAGGACCGCGAGCGCGGCGGCGGGCGGGTACTGCCAGGTGACGTCGTCGTACGGGTAGATGCCGGTGCTCAGCACCCCGTACCAGCCCTGATAGATCACCTCGATGTCGACGGAGACGTCCGAGCCGGGCATGTCCCAGACGCGGAAGACGCACATCAGCAGTACGGCCCGGGTGACGGCCCACACCGCGATCGAGAGCCGCAGACCAGTGCCCGCCACCATCACTCACCTCCGTCGCACCGCCACTGAAGGGAATGATGCCGTTCCGGGGCGCCACCGCGCGACGACGTGGCGGGACGTGGCGCGGTTCACCCCCCAATGCACCCGGTACTGTCGGCGGCGATGCACAAGACCCTGATCGTCACCAACGACTTCCCGCCACGCCCCGGCGGCATCCAGGCGTTCCTGCACAACATGGCGCTGCGCCTGGACCCCGCGGGCATCGTCGTCTACGCCTCGACCTGGAAGCACGGCCACGAGGGCCGCGCGGCCACGGCGCGCTTCGATGCCGAGCAGCCGTTCCCGGTCGTCCGGGACCGCACCACGATGCTGCTGCCGACCCCGGGGGCGACCCGGCGCGCGTGCGAGCTGCTGCGGGAACACGGCTGCAGCTCCGTGTGGTTCGGGGCCGCGGCCCCGCTGGGGCTGATGGCCCCCGCCCTGCGCCGCGCGGGCGCGCGGCGGATCGTGGGCACCACGCACGGGCACGAGGCGGGCTGGGCGCAGCTGCCGGGCTCCCGGCAGCTGCTGCGCCGGATCGGCGAGGGCACCGACACCCTGACCTACCTGGGCGAGTACACGCGCTCGCGCATCGCCGCCGCCCTGACGGACGAGGCCGCGGCCCGCATGGTGCAACTGCCGCCGGGCGTGGACGAGAAGACCTTCCACCCCGGCTCGGGCGGCGCCGAGGTCCGCGCCCGGCTCGGCCTCGCGAACCGGCCGGTGGTCGTGTGCGTCTCGCGGCTGGTGCCGCGCAAGGGACAGGACACCCTGATCGAGGCGATGCCGCGGATCCTGGCGGCGGTGCCGGACACGGTGCTGCTGATCGTCGGCGGCGGGCCGTACGAGGGCGACCTGCGCAAGCTGGCCGCCGAGCGAGGCGTGGCGGACGCGGTCCGCTTCACGGGCGCCGTGCCGTGGGAGGAGCTGCCGGCCCACTACGGCGCCGGCGACGTCTTCGCGATGCCCTGCCGTACGCGCAGGGGCGGGCTGGACGTCGAGGGCCTGGGCATCGTCTACCTGGAGGCGTCGGCGACGGGCCTGCCGGTGGTGGCGGGCGACTCGGGCGGCGCCCCGGACGCCGTCCTGGAGGGCGAGACGGGCTATGTGGTGCCCGGCGGCTCCCCGGCCCGGGCGGCCGAGCGCATCGTCACCCTGCTGCGCGACCCCGCTCTGCGCGAGCGCATGGGGCGCCGGGGCCGCGAGTGGGTCGAGGAGCGCTGGCGCTGGGACCTGCTGGCGGAGCGCCTGAAGGAGTTGCTGTAGGGATGTCCCCGGGGGCCCGGCCCCCGGGGGCTAGCCGTGGTAGATGGCCTCGATCTCGTCCGCGAAGTCCTTCGCCACGACGTTGCGCTTGAGCTTCAGCGACGGCGTCACATGGCCGGAGGCCTCCGTGAACTGCCCCGGCAGGATGCGGAACTTGCGCACCGACTCGGCCTTGGAGACGGCCGCGTTGCCGTCGTCCACGGCCTTCTGCACGTCCGCCAGCAGCTCGGGGTCGTCGGCGAGTTCGGCCGGGGTCAGGCCGGCGGGCTTGCCGTGGCGCTCCAGCCAGCGGGGCAGGAAGTCCTCGTCGAGGGTGACGAGGGCGCCGACGAAGGGGCGGCCGTCGCCGACGACCATGCATTCGGCGACGAGCGCGTGGGCCCGGATGCGGTCCTCGATGACCGCGGGCGCCACGTTCTTGCCGCCGGCGGTGACGATGATCTCCTTCTTGCGGCCGGTGATGCGCAGGAAGCCGTCCTCGTCGAGGGTGCCGAGGTCGCCGGTGTGGAACCAGCCGTCGGACATCGCGTCGGCGGTGGCGGTCTCGTTGTTCCAGTAGCCGGTGAACAGGTGCTCGCCGTGCAGCAGCACCTCGCCGTCGTCGGCGATGCGGATCACCGAGCCGGGCAGCGGCTGGCCGACGGTGCCGATGCGGGGCCTGTCCCAGGGGTTGAAGGCGGTGGCCGCGCAGGACTCGGTCAGGCCGTAGCCCTCCAGCACGGTGAAGCCGATGCCGCGGTAGAAGTGGCCGAGCCGCTCGCCGAGGGGGGCGCCGCCGGAGATGGCGTGCGTGGCGCGGCCGCCGAGGACCGCGCGCAGCTTGGAGTAGACGAGCTTGTCGAAGACCTTGTGCTTGATCCGCAGCCCGAAGGAGGGGCCGGCCGGGGTGTCCAGGGCGCGGCTGTAGGCGATGGCGGTCTCTGCGGCCTTGTCGAAGATCGCCCCCTTGCCGTCGGCCTGGGCCTTGGCGCGGGCGCCGTTGTAGACCTTCTCGAAGACCCGGGGCACGCCGAGCACGAGGGTGGGGCGGAAGCCCTGCAGGTCCTCGGTGAGGTTGCGGATGTCGCTGACGAGGCCGAGCTTGATGGGCGCGAGGACGGAGGCGACCTCGACCAGCCGGCCGAAGACGTGCGCGGCGGGCAGGAAGAGCAGCACGGAGGAGTCGCCGGTGTCGAACAGCGGCTTGAGCCGCTCGACGGCGTTGCCGCACTCGGCGAAGAAGGCCCGGTGGCTGAGCACGCAGCCCTTGGGGCGGCCGGTGGTGCCGGAGGTGTAGACGATGGTGGCGGGGGAGTCGGCGGTGGCCAGCGCGCTGCGCTCGTCGACCTCCTCGTCACTGATCGCCGCGCCGGCCGCGGCCAGCTGCTCGATCGCGTCGCCGCCCTCGATCCGCCACACGTGGGCGAGGTCGGGCAGCCGGTCGCGCACCGAGTCGACGGCCTCCTCGTGGGCCTCGGTCTCCACCAGGCAGGCCACGGCGCCGGAGTCGCCGAGGATCCACTGGATCTGCTCGGGGGAGCTGGTCTCGTAGACCGGGACGGTGACGGCGCCGGCGCTCCAGATGGCGAAGTCCAGCAGGGCCCACTCGTAGCGGGTGCGCGAGAGCAGGCCGATGCGGTCGCCGGGCTTGATGCCGGAGGCCATCAGGCCCTTGGCGGCGGAGCGCACCTCGGCGAGGAAGGCGGCGGCGGTGACGTCCTCCCAGCGGCTGCCGACCTTGCGCCCCACGACCGCGACATCGGGGTGCACGGAGGCGTTCCGGCGGATGAGATCCGTCAGGTTGCCGTCGGCGGGGACCTCGTACAGGGCCGGAAGGCTGAACTCGCGCAAGACTGCTGCTCCTCGTCGGGCGCCGGCGCCGCCGCGTCGTCGAGGGGCGCTGCGTCGGCTGCGGTCCATTGATCAGGCAGGGGGTGCTGGACAGCGTGGACTGCCCGGACGTTACCCACCAGTACGTCTTTCGAATAGAGGGTCGCGCCCAGATGTTCCGTGCGTCACATGCCACCGGACCGCTCCCCGCACCCTAGCCCCTCCGCCGGGTAACCGGGAAGTAACCGCAGGTCGGGGCCCTTCCTGTGGCAGCCGCCCGCACCCTAGGGTGAGCGGCATGCGAGTCCACGTGGTCAGCGACGTGCACGGAAACGCCGAGGGACTGGCGCGCGCCGGCGACGGCGCGGACGCCCTGATCTGCCTCGGCGATCTCGTCCTCTTCCTCGACTACGCCGACCACTCGCGCGGCATCTTCCCCGAGCTGTTCGGCGTCGAGGCCGCCGACCGCATCGTCGCGCTGCGCACCGCCCGCCGCTTCGAGGAGGCCCGCGCCCTCTCCCGCGGTCTGTGGGAGGCCGTGGGCGGCGACCGGAAGGCCGTCGTCGAGCAGGCCGTGCGCAAGCAGTACGCCCAGCTGTTCGCCGCCTTCCCCACCCCCACCTACGCCACCTACGGCAACGTCGACGTGCCGCCCCTGTGGCCCGAGTACGCCCGCCCCGGCACCACCGTGCTCGACGGCGAGCGCGTGGAGATCGGCGGGCTGGTCTTCGGCTTCGTCGGCGGCGGCCTGCCCTCGCCCATGCGCACCCCCTACGAGATCGACGAGGAGACCTACGCCGCCAAGCTCGCCGCCCTCGGCGAGGTCGACGTGCTCTGCTCGCACATCCCGCCCGACGTGCCGGAGCTGTGCTACGACACCGTCGCCCGCCGCTTCGAGCGCGGCAGCGCCGCCCTGCTGGAGACCATCCGCGCCGTGCGCCCGCGCTACGCCCTCTTCGGCCACGTCCACCAGCCGCTCGCCCGGCGCATGCGCGTCGGCGCGACCGAGTGCGTCAATGTCGGCCACTTCGCGTCCACGAGCACACCGTGGGTGCTGGAGTGGTGACGCGCAGCGGGAGGTAGCCTTCACCGGCAGACAACGATCGCCGGGAATCCCATCCGGCAAGCCGACGCCGCGCACCGGTACGGAGGAGCCACGCAGATGGCGGAACACACCAGCTCGGATATCACGATCGAGGCGACCCCCGCCGAGGTCATGTCGGTCATCGCCGACTTCGACCGCTACCCGGAGTGGACGGGCGAGGTCAAGCAGGCCGAGGTGCTCGAGCGGGACGAGCAGGACCGCGCCGCCAAGGTGCGCCTGGTCCTGGACGCCGGCGCCATCAAGGACGACCACACCCTGGCCTACAGCTGGCCGAGCCCGAACGTCGTCCAGTGGTCCCTGGTGAAGTCGCAGATGCTGCGCCAGCTCGACGGCTCCTACAGCCTGGAGCCCGCCGCGGGCGGCAAGCACACCAAGGTGACCTACACCCTCACCGTCGACGTCAAGATCCCCATGCTCGGCATGATCAAGCGCAAGGCGGAGAAGGTCATCATCGACCGCGCCCTGGACGGCCTGAAGAAGCGCGTCGAGACCGGCACGGCCGCTTCCTAGGACGTGTCCGGCGGATCTTCGTCACGCGGTGCCACGGCGCCCCGTAAGGGGCGCGGGGAACTGCGCGACAAGCCACGATGCGCCCGCAGACGAAGTGCCGGGCTTCGCCCGGACCGCGGGAGGTGCGTCGGCTGCGGGCCGTCGGTGGCCGATCGCGCAGTTCCCCGCGCCCCTTACGGGGCGCTGCATGATCCGCCGGACAGGCCCTGGCACCGCACCACATAGAACCGAACCACCGGAAGGCTCCACCGTGCGCACGGTCCTCGTCACCGGTCCCGGAGGCGCGGGCCGCACCACCGTGGCGGCGGCCACCGCACTGGCCGCCGCCCGCACCGGACGCCGCGTGCTGCTGCTCACCAGCGACCGGGGGCCCACCCCGGACGCCGTCCTCGGCACGCCGCTGACCCCCGAGAGCGGGGCCCGGGGCCGTGCGCCGTGGGCCCCGCCCACCGAGGCGGCCCCCGGCCTGTGGGCCGCCCGCATCGCCCCCGGCGAGCACTTCCGCACCCTGGCCGGCGACCTGCAGCAGCGCGGCGCGTCCGTGTTCGACCTGCTGGGCGCCAGCCCGCTGGACCCCGAGGAGCTCACCGAACTGCCCGGCGCCGGCCAGCTGTCGCTGCTGGCCGCGCTGCGGGCCGCCCACGCCGACGCGGACCGCTGGCAGACGCTCGTCGTCGACATGCCGCCCGTCCACGAGGCCGTCGCCCTGCTCGCCCTGCCCGAGCAGCTCGGCCGCTACCTCGACCGCCTGCTGCCCCCCGAGCGCCAGGCCGCCCGCGCCCTGCGCCCCGTCCTCGCCCAGCTGGCCCGCGTCCCCATGCCCGCCCAGCGGCTGTACGAGACCGCCGCCCAGTGGCAGCAGGAGCTCGCCGCCGTACGGCAGGTGATCGAGGCGCCGGGCACGACCGTACGGCTCGTCGCCGAACCCGGCGCCGTGGCCACCGAGGCGCTGCGCACCGCCCGGGCCGGCCTGGCCCTGCACGGCTGCCGCATCGACTCCCTGGTGGCCAACCGCCTGCTGCCGGACGGCTCCGCCGACCCCTGGCTCGCGGGCCTGGCCGCCGAGCAGCAGGGCGCCCACAAGGATCTGTGCGAGGAGTTCCTCGCCGACGGCGTCACCGTCCGCGAGCTGCCCCACCTCGGGCGTTCCCCGCGCGGGGCCGGCGACCTGGCCCTGCTCGCCGACCGCGCCACCCTGCCGCCGGACGGCCGCGAGCCCGCCGAGCCCTGGCGGGTGGCGGACCGCCTGGCCACCGACGGCATGCTGACCTGGCACCTGCCCCTGCCCGGCGCCCGCCGCGAGGAGCTGGGCCTGGTGCGGCGCGGTGACGAACTCGTCCTGTCCGTCGGCCCGTTCCGCCGCGTGCTGCCACTGCCCTCCGCCCTGCGCCGGTGCAGCGTCTCGGGCGCCGCCCTGCGCGACGGCGAGCTGTGCGTGCGCTTCGTGCCCGATCCCGATCTCTGGCCGAGGACGTCCTGAACGCCCGGGCGTCGGTCGGGTAACGTCGGAGGAAATACCGCGTGCAGGAGTCCGTCATGAGCGATCCCACCGAGCGCCCCGGCCCCGGCCGGGAGCCCGACCCCGACGCCTGGGAGCGGGCCTGCGCCGAGGACCTCGCCGCCGAGCGGGCCCGCCACGGCCGCGGCGGCCCGCAGGAGCCCGGCAGCGCGGCCGAGGAGCTGCGCAGACTCGTCGACGCGGTGGCCGAGAAGGTCGCCGCCATCCAGCTGCCCCTGGGCGGCCCCACCGCCCAGGTCGCCGTGCGGCACTTCGTCGACCGCGCCCGCTCCGTCGTCGAGCCGGTCATCGAGCGCAACCCGGAGGTCTTCGACCACCTCGCCGGCGCCGGCTCCGAGCTGCTGGCCGCCTACCGCGCGGCCGTCCACCGCCAGGAGGCCCGCTGGACGCGCGGCGAGCCCCCGGCCCCCCGCGCCGGCGGGGACGATGGCCCCTCCCCGGGCGAGAACCACCGCATCGACCTCGACTGATCCGCTGCTCGGGTACGGTGGGTCACGGCGGGGATCGAGCGAAAAACTGAGGGACACATGGGACTCACCATCGGCGTCGACATCGGCGGTACCAAGATCGCGGCCGGTGTGGTCGACGAAGAGGGCACGATCCTGGCGACGTGCAAGGTGCCGACCCCGGAGACTCCCGAGGGAGTCATCGACGCCATCGCGGACGCGGTGCGCACGGTCAGCGAGGGCTTCGAGGTCGAGGCCGTCGGCATCGGCGCCGCCGGCTACGTGGACGACAAGCGGGCCACCGTCCTGTTCGCCCCGAACATCAACTGGCGCCACGAGGCCCTGAAGGACAAGGTCGAGCAGCGCGTCGGCCTGCCGGTCGTCGTCGAGAACGACGCCAACGCCGCGGCCTGGGGCGAGTACCGCTTCGGTGCCGGCCAGGGCCACGACGACGTCATCTGCATCACCCTGGGCACGGGCCTGGGCGGCGGCATCATCATCGGCAACAAGCTGCGCCGCGGCCGCTTCGGCGTGGCCGCCGAGTTCGGCCACATCCGCGTCGTGCCGGACGGCCTGCTGTGCGGCTGCGGCAGCCAGGGCTGCTGGGAGCAGTACGCCTCCGGCCGCGCCCTCGTGCGCTACGCCCGCCAGCGCGCCCAGGCCACCCCGGAGAACGCCACCGTCCTGCTCTCCCTGGGCGACGGCACCCCGGAGGGCATCCAGGGCAAGCACATCTCCGACGCCGCCCGCCAGGGCGACCCGGTGGCGATCGACTCCTTCCGCGAGCTCGCCCGCTGGGCCGGCGCCGGCCTCGCCGACCTGGCCTCGCTCTTCGACCCCTCGGCGTTCATCGTCGGCGGCGGCGTCTCCGACGAGGGCGACCTCGTCCTCGACCCGATCCGCAAGTCCTTCAAGCGCTGGCTCGTCGGCAGCCAGTGGCGCCCGCACGCCCAGGTGCTCGCCGCGCAGCTCGGCGGCAAGGCGGGCCTGGTGGGCGCGGCGGACCTGGCCCGCCAGGGCTGAGCCCGTGCTCGGCACGCTGCCGGACCTGCCGGCCTCCCGCACCGAGCCGGACGGCTCGGCGGTCGTGCGCGTGCTGAGCTACAACGTGCGCTCCCTGCGCGACGACGTCGGAGCGCTCGCCCGGGTGATCCGGGCCTGCGCGCCCGACGTCGTCTGCGTGCAGGAGGCGCCGCGCTTCTTCCGCTGGCGCAAGGCCGCCGCCCGCCTCGCGCGGCAGGCGGGGCTGGTGTACGTCACCGGCGGCGGCACCGCCTCCGGACCGATGCTCCTGACCTCGCTGCGCGCGCACGCCGAGCGCACCGAGGACGTCCTGCTGCCGCGCACCCCGGGGCTGCACCAGCGCGGGCTGGCCACGGCCGTGCTGCGCTTCGGGCCCGCGGCCCGGCTGGGGGTCGTCAGCTGCCACCTGAGCATCGACGCGGGCGAGCGGTACGCGCAGGGCCGGCTGGTGCTGGAGCGGCTCGCCGGCCTCGGCGTGCCCCACGCGGTCGTCGCCGGCGACCTCAACGACCGTCCCGACGGCCGGACGTTCGCCCTGCTGGCGGAGCACCTGCAGGACGGCTGGGCGGTGCGCCCGTGGGGGCGGGAGAACACCACGCGCCTGGGCGATCCCCCCAAGCGCATCGACGCGCTCTTCGCGACGCCCGGCGTGGAAGTGCTGGGGTGCGGGGTGCCCATGGGGCTGGCAGGCGTCACCGAGGCGGACCTCAGGGCCGCGACGGACCACCTGCCGGTGCTGGCGGCCCTGCGGGTGCCGGCCTCCTCGTAAGGCTTCAGAGCTCGGGGCCGTCGCCCGGTTCCTCCTGGTAGGAGTAGCGCTGCTCGCGCCACGGGTCACCGATGTTGTGGTACCCGCGTTCCTCCCAGAAGCCCCGCCGGTCGGCGGTCATGTACTCCACGCCCCGCACCCATTTGGGGCCCTTCCAGGCGTAGAGGTGGGGGACGACCAGGCGTACCGGGAAGCCGTGCTCGGCGGTCAGCAGCTCGCCGTCCTTGTGCGTGGCGAAAATGGTCCGTTCGGCCGCGAAGTCCGCCATGCGCAGGTTGGAGCTGAAGCCGTACTCGGCCCACACCATCACATGGGTGGCCTCGGGCGCGGGCGGGGCGAGCTCCAGGATCGTCCGCGCGCTCACACCGCCCCACTCGGCGCCGAGCATGCTGTACTTCGTCACGCAGTGCAGGTCGCCCACCACCGTGCTGTACGGCAGGGCGGTGAACTCCTCGTGCGTCCAGCAGTGCTTGCCGCCGTCGGCGGTCGCACCGAAGACGCGGAACTCCCAGCGCTCGGGCCGGAACTTCGGCACCGGCCCGTAGTGCGTCACCGGCCAGCCGCGCTGGAGGCGCTGCCCCGGAGGCAGCGTGGGGGCACCGCCCAGCGGCAGCTGGGGGCGCTCCCCTTTGCGGCTTTCGGTGTTTTTAGAGGGCCCCATGGCTCAATGGTGTCAGACGGCGACGGGTGCTGATGACCAAGGGTGATCAGGCATAACCGGACGACCCGGATAAGTGTGCACTTACTGGACGACCTCCGGCACCGGTGCGAGGATGCGCGCAATCCACTGGATCATCACCGCTGGGAAGGAGCCTTGGCGATGCAGGGCGACCCCGAGGTCATCGAGTTCCTCAACGAGCAGCTGACGGCGGAGCTGACCGCCATCAACCAGTACTTCCTGCACGCCAAGCTGCAGGAGCACCACGGCTGGACCAAGATCGCCTCGCATACGCGCGCCGAGTCCTTCGACGAGATGCGGCACGCCGAGACCCTCACCGACCGGATCATCTTCCTGGAGGCGCTGCCCAACTACCAGCGGCTCTTCCACGTCCGGATCGGTCAGACGATCACCGAGATGTTCCAGGCCGACCGGCAGGTGGAGGTCGAGGCCATCGACCGGCTGCGGCGCGGGGTGGAGGTCATGCGGGCCAAGGGCGACATCACCTCGGCCAACATCTTCGAGTCGATCCTCGCCGACGAGGAGGACCACATCGACTACCTCGACACCCAGCTGGAGCTGATCGAGAAGCTGGGGGAGCCGCTGTACCTCGCCCAGTACATCGAGCAGGAGAACGGCGGCAGCGCGTAGCGCTCCCGTCGGGGCCGCTCAGGCGGCCCGCGCCAGGGCGGGCTCCGCGGCCAGGACGTCGCCCTCGCCGCTGTCGGCGAGCTCGCGGCGCGGGCAGGCGCCGCGGCCGAGCAGGGCCTGGATGCGGCGCACGCAGCTGCCGCAGTCGGTGCCGGCCTTGCAGGCCGAGGCGATCTGGCGGGGCGTGCAGGCGCCCCGGTCCGCGTGGTCGCGCACCTGCTGCTCCGTGATGCCGAAGCACGAGCAGACGTACACGCGGTCACCGCCTCGCCGGTCGTTCCGACCGATTGATCAATAAGGTAACCCTTACCTTACCCGGCGGGGTGGCCGAAAGACAATGCACGGAAACGCCGTGGGGCGCGGATCACGTGATCCGCGCCCCACGGCGTTTCCTTACGCCCTCACTGGTCCCGGTACATCTCCGCCACCAGGAACGCCAGGTCCAGCGACTGGCTGCGGTTCAGACGCGGGTCGCACGCCGTCTCGTAGCGCTGGTGCAGGTCGTCGACGAAGATCTCGTCGCCGCCGCCCACGCACTCGGTGACGTCGTCGCCGGTCAGCTCCATGTGGATGCCGCCCGGGTGGGTGCCCAGGCCCTTGTGCACCTCGAAGAAGCCCTTGACCTCGTCCAGCACGTCGTCGAAGCGCCGGGTCTTGTGGCCCGAGGCCGCCTCGAAGGTGTTGCCGTGCATCGGGTCGCAGACCCAGGCCACCGCGGCACCGGACGCCGTGACCTTCTCCACCAGCGTGGGCAGCTTGTCGCGGATCTTGTCCGCGCCCATGCGGGTGATGAAGGTCAGCCGGCCCGGCTCCCGCTCGGGGTCCAGCCGGTCGATCAGCGCGAGCGCGTCCTCCGGCGTCGTGGACGGGCCGAGCTTCACACCGATCGGGTTGCGGATCTTCGAGGCGAACTCGATGTGCGCCCCGTCCAGCTGGCGGGTGCGCTCACCGATCCACACCATGTGGCCCGAGACGTCGTAGAGCCGGCCGGTGCGCGAGTCCACCCGGGTCAGCGCCGACTCGTAGTCGAGGATCAGCGCCTCGTGCGAGGCGTAGAACTCGACCGTCCTGAACTCCTCCGGGACCACCCCGCAGGCGTTCATGAAGTTCATCGCCCGGTCGATCTCCCGCGCCACCTGCTCGTAGCGCTGACCGGACGGCGAGGAGCGCACGAAGTCCTGGTTCCAGGCGTGCACCTGCCGCAGGTCGGCGTAGCCGCCGGTGGTGAAGGCGCGCACCAGGTTCAGCGTCGAGGCCGACGCCTGGTACATGCGCTTGAGCCGCTGCGGGTCCGGCGTACGGGCCTCGGGGGTGAACGCGAAGCCGTTGACGGAGTCGCCGCGGTACGTCGGCAGGGTCACCCCGTCGCGGGTCTCCGTCGGCTTCGAGCGCGGCTTGCTGTACTGGCCGGCGATCCGGCCCACCTTCACGACGGGCACCTGCCCGGCGTAGGTCAGCACCGCGCCCATCTGGAGCAGGGTCTTGAGCTTGTTGCGGATCTGGTCCGCGCCGACGGCGTCGAAGGCCTCGGCACAGTCGCCGCCCTGGAGCAGGAACGCCTCACCTCGCGCAACGGCTCCCAGACGCTCGCGCAGCTGGTCGCACTCGCCGGCGAAGACGAGGGGCGGATAGGACTCGAGCTCGGCGATCACATCGCGCAGAGCCTCTTGGTCCGGCCAGTCAGGCTGCTGCGCCGCGGGCAGAGAGCGCCAGGTGTTGCCACCGGCGTGGATGTCAGCGTTCACGGTCACGCCCTCAACATTACGGGGTCGCCACGGCGCTCCCGGCTCCGGACCGCAGTGTGAGACGGAAAACGAGACGCGTACGTACCGGTTCCGGACCGCACCCGCGTCCCCCGCGCGCACCGAAAACCGGGACGGCGGCCCCGCCCGTGGGGTACCGTGCCGGACATGTACGTACACGCAGACCGGAATCGCTTCTGGTGGTGGACCGCTCCTTAGGCGGCCCACTGATCGCGCGTACGCGACGACGACTGCGAAGGCCGCCCCGAGGGGCGGCCTTCGGCGTCCACGGACCGGACGCCGGCCACGAGGGCCGTTCCTCTCCGACCCGGAAGGAACCCCCATGACCACCACGACCGCCGACCTCATCGCCCGGCTGACCGACCCCGCCTGCCCGCCCTTCGCCCTGCTCCACCGCCGCACCCTGGGCCGGGACACCGGCACCGTCGAACTCCTCCTCGGCCCCGTCACCGAGGCCGGCCGCCTCGCCGACATCCCCCTGCCCACCGGGGCCCCCGCCGGCGGCGCACCGGCCCACGACGCCCTGGCCCTCGTCCCCTTCCGGCAGATCCGCGAGCGCGGCTTCGCCGCCCGCGACGACGGCATGCCCCTGCTCGTCCTCACGCCCCACGAGACGCACGAGCTCCCGCTGGAGGAGGTCCTCGCCGCCCTGCCCGCCCACCGGGTGACCGTCGAGGGCGGGGCCTTCGACGTCGGCGACGAGGAGTACGCCGCAATCGTCCGGCGGGTGATCGAGGACGAGATCGGCACCGGCGAGGGCGCCAACTTCGTCGTCCGGCGCACCTTCGAGGGCGAGATCCACGGCTTCCACGCCGCCGACGCCCTCGCCCTCTTCCGCCGCCTGCTCGCCGGCGAGCGCGGCGCGTACTGGACGCACCTGGTGCACACCCCCGACCGCACCCTCGTGGGCGCCAGCCCCGAGGTCCACGTACGGATGTCCGGCGGCACGGTCGTCATGAACCCCATCAGCGGCACCTACCGCTACCCGGCCGGCGGCCCCACCCCCGAGGACCTCCTCGCCTTCCTCCACGACCGCAAGGAGGTGGAGGAGCTGTCGATGGTCGTCGACGAGGAACTCAAGATGATGTGCACCGTCGGCGACATGGGCGGCGTCGTCGTCGGGCCGCGGCTCAAGGAGATGGCCCACCTCGCCCACACCGAGTACGAGCTGCGCGGCCGCTCCTCGCTCGACGTGCGCGACGTGCTGCGCGAGACCCTGTTCGCCGCCACCGTCACCGGCTCCCCCCTCCAGAACGCCTGCCGCGTCATCGAACGCCACGAACCCCGCGGCCGCGGCTACTACGCCGGCGCCCTCGCCCTCATCGGCCGCGACACCGGTGGCGCCCAGACCCTCGACTCGCCCATCCTCATCCGCACCGCCGACATCGACCGCCGCGGCCGGCTCCACGTCGGCGTCGGCGCCACCCTCGTACGCCACTCCGACCCGCACGGCGAGGTCGCCGAGACCCACGCCAAGGCCGCGGCCGTCCTCACCGCACTCGGCGTCCGGCCCGGCCCCGTACGCCCCGCGGCGGCCCCGCCCGTACACCTCGCCGACGACCCCCGCGTACGCGCGGCACTGGACGCCCGCCGCGCCGACCTCGCCCCCTTCTGGCTGCGGATGCACACCACCCCCTCCGCCGCCGCACCCGGCGGACATGCGCTCGTCGTCGACGCCGAGGACACCTTCACGGCGATGCTGGCCCATCTCCTGCGCACCGCCGGCCTCACCGTCACCGTCCGCCGCTACGACGAACCCGGCCTCCACGACGCCGCCCTGCACCACGAGGGCCCGGTGGTCCTCGGCCCCGGCCCCGGCAACCCCTCCGACGCCACCGACCCCAAGATGCGCCTCCTGCGCACCCTCACCGCCGACCTCCTCGCCACCCACCCCCACGGCCTGCTCGGCGTGTGCCTGGGCCACGAGCTCATCGCGGCGGAACTGGGCCTGCGGATCGTGCGCAAGCACATCCCCTTCCAGGGCGCCCAGGAACGCATCGACTTCTTCGGAAGGCAGGAGACGGTGGGCTTCTACAACACCTACGTGGCCCGCGGCACGACCGCCGACGGCGCCGAGCTGTCCGCCGACCCGGCCACGGGCGAGATCCACGCCCTGCGGGGCAACGGCTTCGCGGGCGTCCAGTTCCACCCGGAGTCGGTCCTCACGCTCAACGGCGCGGAGATCGTCGCGGAGCTGCTGAGTCCTCACCTCTCCCCGACGGCCCCCGACACCCGCTTGTAGGCCGCCCATTGGGCTGCGGCTATGCGGTCCCAGTCCAGGTGGGCCACCGTGGGCGGGCCCTGGGCGCCCAGGGCCGCGCAGCGGGCCGGGTCGCGGGTGAGCGCGGTCAGGGTGGCCGCGTAGGCGTCGAGGTCGCCGGGGGGTACGCGGACGCCCACGGTGTCGGTGACCAGGTCGCGCAGGCGCGGGATGTCGAAGGCCAGGACCGGGGTGCCGGTGGCCAGGGCCTCGGCGGCGACCATGCCGAAGGTCTCGTACCGGCTCGGTACGCACACCAGGCGGGCTCCGGCCAGCAGGTCGAAGCGGGCGGGGCCCTCGACGCGGCCCAGCCAGTGGACGCGGTCGGCCATGCCCAGGTCGGCGGCCAGGGCGCGCGCGGTGCGGGCGTCCGGGCCGTCACCGGCGATGTGCAGGTCGGCGGAGGTGTGCGGGGCGGCCAGGGCGTAGGCGCGCAGGAGCAGGTCCAGGCCCTTGGAGGTCGTCTCCAGCCGGCCGAGGTACAGGACGTGGTCGCCGCGCCGGGCGGCGGAGGCGGTGAACGCCGCCGCGTCGACGCCGTTGGGGATGACCTGCACGCGCGCTGCCGGGTTGCGCCCGCGCAGCTCCTCGCCGAGGTCGTCGCCGACGGCGAGCAGGGTGGTGTGCGAGGCGAGCCCGCGCCGCTCGACGGCGCCGAACGGCAGGTGGAACTCGCGGGCCTTCTCGGACGCAAAGAGCCACTGCACCACTCCGACGACCGGCCTGCGGGTCAGGTACGGCACGCACACGGACGAGAAGGGGGCGGCGAAGTCCTCGACCACGATGTCCGGGTCGTGCCGGCGCACCAGCCAGGGCAGCCGGGTGACGACGACCGCGAAGTACGCGATCTGGGAGGTGAACCGGCTGCGGGCGAGCGGGCCGAGGTGCGCGGGCAGCGGCACGTAGCGGACGCCGTCGCGCACGGTCGCGGTGGCGCCGGGCCAGGGGGCGACGACGACGGTCACCTCGGCGCCGCGGGCGGCCAGCCGCCGGTTGACCTCGTGAGTGCGGACCGAGCCGCCGCCCGCGCCGGGCCGCCGGGGGTCCTCGAAGCCCAGGTGGAGCACGCGGTACGGGCCCGGGCGGCGGGGCCGGGAGCGTACGGCCGCGGCGGCACCGGCCAGCACGGTGAGCGCCGCGCCCGTCCACAGGGCCGGGTACGGCCGCAGCGCGAGCAGCGCGCAGCAGGCCGGGGCGCCCGCCGCGAGCGGGCCGAGCGCCCCGGCGAGCGGCCCGGTGCCGGGCACGCGGCGCCGGGCGCGGCCCAGTGTCACCACGGCCACCGCGGAGGTGACGGCCGCCGCGCTCCACGCCAGCGCCGGCGGGCTGGCGGAGGCGACGGCGTACCCGGCGCCTCCCAGCAGGCAGGCCACGGCGAGCGGCACCACGACCGGCCGGGCCGGGCCCCACGCCTGGAAGACGACCGTCACCAGCACGACGGTCGCGCTCGCGAATCCGGCGAGGGCGAGCGGGGGCAGCAGCGCGAGGGAGGCCGTGTACTGCTCGGGCAGCACCAGCCCGGCGACCGCGCCGGGGCAGGTCGCGATCGTCACCGTGAGGGCACCGCCGGCGATCCAGTGCTGCCGCAGCGCCGTACGGAAGCCCTCGCCGCCCGCGCCGGGGCCTGCCGCGGCCAGCCGGGGGAAGACCACGGTGGCCAGCGCGGTCGCCAGGAACAGCGGCACGCGGGCGAGGACCAGCAGCGCCTGGTACGGCGCCAGGTCGGCGGAGCCGCCGCGCACCGAGGCGGCGACGACCACGTCGGACGTGAACAGCACGCACACCAGCAGCTGGATGCCGCCGATGCGGGCCGCGTGCCGCCACAGGCCGCTACGGCTCCCCGCCTCCTCGGCCTCCGCGGCCTCCTCGGCCTCCTCCGCCGCCAGGTCCCGGCGCAGGGCGGCGAGCCCCGCCGCGGTGGTGACCGCCGCGCCCGCCGCGAAGGCGCCGAGCGCCCCTGCGGCCCCCCACCCGGCGGCGACGGTCGCCACGGTGACGACGATCCGCACCGCCACCTCGCCGACCCGCAGCGCGCCCAGCCGGGCGAAGTGCTCGCGCCCCTGCAGGTAGCCGGCGCCGACGGAGTTGAGCCAGATCGTCAGGCAGGCGGCCGCCAGTGCGGCGACCGGTCCCGGCCCGGCGTACGGGGCGACGGCCGCGCAGGCCACGACGGCGGTCGCGAGGGACAGGCCGAGTGCGAGCCACAGGCACGAGCGCACCGCCCGCCGGCGCCGCGCACCGCCGGGCGCGCAGGCCGCCACTTCCCGGGCCAGCACCCAGGGCACGGTGGCGCCGGCCAGGGTGCCCACGCTCAGCAGCACCGAGGAGACGGCGGAGTAGACGGTGAAGTCGGACGGGGCGAGGAGGCGGACGAGGAGGAGGGAGAGTCCGTAGTTGCCCAGGCCCACCGCGACGGTGGCGGCGGTCAGCAGCAGGGCTCCGGGAACGCGGCCGGCGGGGGCGGGGGCCGGGCCCGCGGGCACGAGGGCGGGGGCGGTGCTCGTCTCCATCGTCACCCCGCCGCCCGGTGGCCGGCGGCCAGCGCCCGTACGTCGTACACGCGCAGCGCCCCCGTGGTGGTGCCGGCTTCGCTGTGGACGAGCGGGGCCTCGCGCTCGACCACGGCGCGCAGACGGGAGCCGATCCGGGCGTAGCCCTGCTGCGCCAGCTCGGTGGAGAGCACGAGGTAGTCCGCGCGTGCGCCGGCGAGGTCCGCGGGGGTGCGCCAGTCGGCCAGCCGGGCGCCGGGCAGGACGAAGGAGGTGCCCTCGTCGGTGGCCGCGACCACGCTGCCGCGCGGCAGGTGCGTACGGGACCAGGCCAGGGTGCGCCGCAGGGCGTCGTCGTGCCGGGTGTGCACGCGCACCCACACCACGGCGTCGACGGCGAGGGCGAGGGCCGCGAGGGCGGCGAGCGTACGACTCGCGGCGCGGCGGGCCGCGCGCCCGGAGGGCAGGACGAGGTCGAGGGCGAGCGCGAGGGCCGCGGTGCTGGTCACCACGAGGGGGTAGAACATCTGCTCCTCAAGGGTGCCGACGGCCACCGCGTACATCAGGTGCAGCAGGGTGCACGCCGCCCACGCCGTGATCAGCGTGCGCCCCGGATCGCCGGCGAACAGCCCCGGCCGCCGGACCCGGCACCACAGCAGTGCGGCGACGGCCGCGGTGCCGAGGGCGATCAGGGCGTAGGGCACGGCGAAGTGGCCGAGCTGGACCAGCAGCCGGTCGGCGAACGAGACGGTGCCGTCGGTGCTGTTGAAGCCGCTGATCTGTTTGAGACCGAGCGCCCGGGCGATGCCGTCGGTCTTCTGCGCCCACCAGGCGGGCCAGTTCCCGGTGGCCGCCGTCGTCACCACGTACGCCGTGTAGCCGGCGAGGGCGACGGCGGCCGCCGTCAGCCGCATCCGCCGCACCGCGCCACGGGCGGCCAGGCCCAGGGCGGCGACGGGCACGAACGTGCCCAGCGCGTACGGCTCCTTGGTGGTGATCGCAAGGGCGAACAGCAGCCCCGCGCCGGTGCCCGCGGCGGCGCGGCCGCGGGCGGTGGCGGGGGTGCGGGCCAGGACGAGCATGCCGAGCGCCGCGGCGGCGGTGGCCTGGGCCTCGAGCATGACGCGGCTGTCGAAGCGGTTGAGGAAGGGGTCGAGGGCGAGGAACAGCCCGGCGGCGACCGCCAGCGGGCCGCGGACCGTACGGCGCAGCAGCGCGGTGACGGCCACGACGCCCACGGCCCCGGTGACGGCCACGACGGGCCGCAGGTCGAGCACCTGCTGCAGCAGGTCGCCGGAGACGTCGCCGGTGATGCGCAGGAACGCGGCGAGCACGGCGAACAGGGCGGGCGGGTGGAGGGCGAAGAACCGCCCGTCGAAGACCGGCCCTTGGCCGTCGGCGAGGTTGCGGCCGATGGCCGTGTAGTACAGCTCGTCGACGAACACGTCGTAGGAGCGGGACACGCAGGCCAGCCTCAGGGCCGAGGCGAGGGCGAAGAGGGCGAGGAGCGCGAGGAGGACGCCGGGGCCGGCGGCTCGGTCGGCGCGGCGGCGGCCCGTCTCATGCCGCCGCGCCCGGGCAGGGGGGTGGGCCTGCCAGCCGAGGGCGTCGGTGTGCCGCGCCAGGCGTACGGACACGCCCGGGTCCGCGGGGTCCACGCCGATGCGGGCCAGGACCGCCGCCGCGTCGTGCTCGTCGGCGCCGACCAGCAGCAGGCCCGGGCGGGGGCCGGTGAGGTCGACGAGGTCGGTGGTGCGCAGCGAGGCCAGGTCGGCGCGTTCGAGGACGGCTGCGGGGGCGGTGACCAGGGTGCACGCGTCGGTGACGGTGCGCCGCTCGGCGGCCCGGCGGCGCAGTGCGCCCCGGCGCGGCCGGCCGAGCCGGCCGACCTCGGCGCTCAGGGCGGCCAGCAGGTGGCCGGCGGTGGCGGCCCAGCCGAAACGGGCCGCCCACCCGCGGCACTCCGCCTCCCAGCGGGCGGCGTCCTGCGGCGCCTCGACGGTGCGCAGCGCCTTGGCCAGGCCGGCCGCCAGGTCGTCGTCGGTGCTCAGGAGCCAGCCGGTGACGCCGGGGCGGATGGTGTCGCGCAGCCCGGGCACGTCGTACGCCAGCGCGGGCACCCCGGCGGCCGCGGCCTCGACCACCGACAGTCCCCAGCCCTCGGCGAGCGAGGCGGTGGCGGTGATCCAGGCGGAGGCGACGAGAGCGTCGCGCTGCCCGGGCGGGACGCGGCCGTGCAGGACGACGAAGTCGCCGGCCGCGAGCTCGGCCACGAGCGCCCGCAGCTCCTCGCCGGCCTCGCCGTCGCCGACGATGTGCAGCTCGGCGCCCGGCAGTTCGCGGCGCAGCGCGGGCATCGCGCGCACCAGCCGGTCGACCCGCTTCTGGGGGACGAGCCGGCCGACGCAGACGATGCGCGGTGTCGCGGCCCGCCGCCGCGGCCCCGGCGCGGGCGGCGGGGGTTCGAGGCCGGCCGGGGCCAGGTGCACCGGGCCGCGCAGGCCGAGCCGCCGGCGGATGTCGGCCCGGGTGGACGGCGAGACGGCGCACACCGCGCGCCGCCCGTACACCAGGGCACTGCCCCGGCTCTCCAGCCAGCGGCCCAGCGCGGCGACGGGCCGGGGGAACCACAGGGCGAACTGGCCCTGGTGCACGTGGTGGACGAGCAGGGCCACGGGGGTGCGGCGGCGCAGCGCGAGGGGGGTGAAGAAGGGGATGCCGTTCTGGGAGTCGATGACGGCGGCCACGGAGCGGCGGTGCAGCAGCAGCCACAGCAGGACGAACGGGTAGACGGTGAACCGGCCGCCACCGCGCACGACGGTGCCGAGGCCGGTGGCCTCGCGGCGGGCGGAGCCGCGGGGACGGGCGGTCAGGTAGGTGACGCGGACGCCCGCCCCGGTCAGGTGCCGGGCGACCTCCTCGCAGTACAGCTCGGCGCCGCCGGCCCGGGGGTGGCGGCCGTCGCGCCAGTTGCACACCACGACGTGGCGACCGCGCCAGTCGGCGACGGCGGGGAAGGCGTCGTGCAGGGCGATGAGGGGGGTCGTGCCCGCGTTCATCCCGCCTCCTTCGCCGTACGGGCGGTGGGGGCGCGGCGTACGAGGCGGGGCGGCCGGCGGTGCAGGGTGCGGTGCAGCCGCCACAGCTCCCCGGCCACGCGGCGGCCGTCGGCGAACGGCCGGAAGCTGGAGCCTTCCCGGTCGCTCCAGACGACCGGGAACTCGGTCAGGCTCAGCCCGAGGGCCCGGGCCCGCGCGATCACCTCGAGGTCGAAGGCGAAGCCGCTGGTGGTCACGGAGGAGAAGATGCGGCGCGCGGCTGTGGCCTCGAAGAACTTGAAGCCGCACTGGGTGTCCTTGACCGGTCCGGAGAACCGCCGCGTCGCCAGCCGGAACCCGGCCCCGCCCAGCCGGCGCAGGGCCGGCTGCCGCACGGGGATCCGCGCCCCGGCGCAGCGCCGGGAGCCGACGACGACCTGCCAGCCGTCGCGCAGGAGACGGACCGCGTCGTCGACGGCAGCGGCGGGTGTGGCGAGGTCGGCGTCGCAGAATCCCACCCACCGGGCGTTCGTGGTCACCATTCCGCGGGCCACGGCAGCACCCTTGCCACGGCGGGAGCAGCCGGTCACAGTGATGGGAATGCCGGACGCGGCGAGGCGGTCGACGCATTCGGCGGTGCGGTCGCTGCTGCCGTTGTCGATGACGCGCAGCGCGGCCGTCAGCGGCATGCCGCGCACATGCTCGGCCAGGGCCGTGACGGTGGGGGCGAGCCGGTTCTCCTCGTTGTAGGCGGGGATGACGAGTTCGAGGTCGACGGCGGTGGCGGTGGCGGCCGGGGCGGATCCGGCGGCCGGTAACGGGACGCGGGCGTCCTGGCCTTCACCTGCCGTGCGGGGACGTTCCACTGCAGAAAGCTCCTTTTGCGAGGGGCGCGGGCTGCGGGGCATCGGACACGCACTGGCCGACGCTTCCAGCAAACCGTGGACGAGCAAATGGCTGCTGAACGATCCATTGATGCGCAGGTGGCGGAGCACATGCTTCCTCTCGCCGCCCGGTACGAGCAGACATTCCCAGGGCCGTATCGCCGCACACAAACCGGAGTCGGTGTTTTCCGGTCGCCATGACCCGCGGTGGGCCGGGGCGCGGCGCGGTCGGTCGTGTCACCGCCAGAAATCCCGCGCGGAATATCCTCCCCTCCGATCCGCTGTCAAGTGGGCCTTCAGCAGGGGGGACCGGCAGCGGGGCGAGGCTCGAAAACGATGATTCGCCGAGGGCCGGTTTGACGGTGCCTCGACGCACCACAAGACTGGCCCGCCGCGCTGCCCTCCAGTTGAAAGGAGCCGGCATGTCCACAGTTGCCGGGAACGGCGGAGCCGGCGGCCCACCGCACGCGTGGCGGGCCACCGGCTCGGGTTTTCACCGACGAGCGGCGTACGGGTCGGGAGCGGAAGGCACCAGGCCCACGTGGGCGACGAGCATTCCGTTGCTGCCACCGGGGTTCGCGAACAGTTCGGGGTTGAATCCCGAAGGCCCGGGGTTGGCGAATCGCACCGTCACCTGGCCGACGCCGTCCGGAACCAGGAAGCGCAGCCGGCGCTTTCGCCAGCCCGGCTTGTTGAGCTTCCTGCCGGGGTCCTGGGAGGAGATGCCGTTCCTTCCGGTGTAGTACTGCACGTAGTCCTCCTCGACCAGGACGGTCTCGGCGCCCGCCTCCCCGTACCGCACGTCGGCGTGCAGGTACGTGGGCGCGGTGGGGTCGTCCTTCACCAGGTGGTATCCGGTGTGGAACGACAGCTCGTACCACGTGCCGGCGGTCACCGTGACGGCCTGCTCGATGTAGCCGCAGGTATTGGCGCCGTTGACGTCGACGATGTTCTCGCCGGCGACGAACGGGCGCTCCTTGTCCTCCGGGAAATGGCCGTCCGCGTCACCGTTGATCACGTCGACGAGCTCGCCGGGGGCGCCCGTCCGGGACGGGGCCCATACGCCCTTGCCCTGGTACGTGCCCACGCTCCACCAGTCGAGGGCGGAAGCCTTCCGCGCGTAGAGCACGCCCTGGTTGGGCGTCCACTTCCCGTCGGGCTTGAAGGGAACGTCGCCGAAACCGCCGTTCTTGATCAGGTTCTCGGCGGGCCGGGGCGAGACGATTTCGAACTCCACGTCGGCCTTCACGCCGGCGATCTCGATGGCGTTCGCCAGCTTGCGCAGGCCCGGCGCCGCGTCGGGACGGGCCTGCACGTCGATCGAGTAGAAGCCGTTCTGCCGCGGAGTGCCGTCGTTCAGGTGTAACTCGCTCTGGAAACGCAGTTGCCGGCTGTGGGGGTCCCAGGTGGACTCGAGCACGTCGTTGATCTTCGTTCCGTCGGCGATGTACCGGACCACGCCCCCTTCCGGGAACGTGACGCCGTCCGGGAACGTCACGGCTATCCATTCCTTCTGGCCACTGATGACGACATCCGAGGCCACATCGATGGTGAACGTGCCCTTTCCGCCGGGCTGCAGGGTGTGCGGCACAAAGCCCTGCCTGATGGTGAGTGCCATTTTTCTGCCTTCCTCTCGAATGACCCGGACAGGAGGAGACGTTACCCATGAGCGCCCCGAAGAACGCAAACCGAAACCGATCGTTTCGTTACATGCCGAATGCATCAAGCCAGCCTTCGGTCGAATGCCGGCGGGAATGGATCTCCGTAATCCCTTGCGGGCGAATAGCGATTACCGGATTGCTCGTCAAGGGCACTTCACCAGCGACATCGTGAATGGGGCAGGCGTCCGGAAACCAGCCCGTGGGTGTTTCCCCGATGTGACAGGCCCCCGGGAATCCGTGCTAGCAATGACGTCGTCAGCACGTCCGACCCGAATGAGGGGGGAAACGATGGCCATCGCATTCAAGCGCGTCAAGTTCGAGGTGGATCGCGCTCCCATGGCGAATTCCTACACCGCCAAGCAGGGATTCACGATCCCCGGCAAGATCCGCCAGGATGAGAAGGGGAGGCCCGTCTTCAACGTGGCGCTCCAGTCGTACTCGCTCGAGGTGCTGGAGAACGGCAACCCGAGCTGGACGCCGATGGCGCTCGACCAGGTGGGCCTGGAGATCGTCCATAGCGAGGACACGGACGAGGACGGTCAGGTCCGGCTGACGCTCTGGCGCCGTAACCACCCCGACCCCGCGAAGAACCCCGGCTGGGCCTTCCGCGGCACCGTCACGGCCCTGGTCATCGCGGACCTCGTGAGCTCCTGATCCCGCACCGCCGAAGGCCCCGCCCGCACCCCGGGCGGGGCCTTCGCCCGTGCTTGCCGTCCCTCGTGTGAGTGAACGCCTCTCAGCCGAAGAAGACCTTCGCCTCCTCGTAGACCTCCAGCGGCACCGTCTTCAGCCGCGCCGTCGCCTCCGCCAGGGGCACCCGCACCACGTCCGTGCCCCGCAGCGCCACCATCTGCCCGAAGGCGCCGTCCCGTACCGCCGTGATCGCGTGCAGGCCGAAGCGCGTCGCCAGCCAGCGGTCGAACGCGCTGGGCGTGCCGCCGCGTTGGACGTGGCCCAGGACCGTGGTGCGGGCCTCCTTGCCCGTGCGGCGTTCGATCTCCTTGGCCAGCCACTCGCCGACGCCCGACAGGCGGACGTGGCCGAAGGAGTCGAGGGCGGCCGCGTCCTTGAGGACGAGGTCGCCGTCGTGCGGCATCGCGCCCTCGGCGACCACCACGATCGGTGCGTAGCTGGCGCGGAAGCGGGAGGTGACCCAGCCGCAGACCTCGTCGACGTCGAAGCGCTGCTCGGGGACGAGGATGACGTTCGCGCCGCCGGCCAGGCCGGAGTGCAGGGCGATCCAGCCGGCGTGCCGGCCCATCACCTCGACGACCAGGACGCGCATGTGCGACTCGGCCGTGGTGTGCAGCCGGTCGATGGCCTCGGTGGCGATGTTGACGGCGGTGTCGAAGCCGAAGGTGTAGTCCGTGGCGGACAGGTCGTTGTCGATGGTCTTGGGCACGCCGACGCAGCGCACGCCGTACTCGTCGTGCAGCCGGGCCGCCACGCCGAGGGTGTCCTCGCCGCCGATGGCGATCAGGGCGTCCACCGCCTGCTCGGCGAGGGTGCCGGTGATGCGGCGCGCCCCGTCGGGCTCCTTGAACGGGTTGGTGCGCGAGGAGCCGAGGATCGTGCCGCCGCGCGGCAGGATGCCGCGGACGGCGGGGATGCCGAGCGGGACGGCGGCGCCGGTCAGCGGCCCGCGCCAGCCGTCCCTGAAGCCGATGAAGTCGTAGCCGTAGTCCTGGACGCCCCTGCGGACGACCGCGCGGATGACCGCGTTGAGTCCGGGGCAGTCGCCGCCTCCTGTGAGCACTCCGATCCGCATGCCGGACACCCTCCCCTTCGCCGGGGACGACACCCGGGGGCACGCAGGGCGCTCAGGCGTCGTCGAGGCCTCGCTCTATCGCGTAGCGGACGAGCTCCACGCGGTTGTGCAGCTGGAGCTTGCCCAAGGTGTTCTGCACATGGTTCTGCACCGTCCGGTGGGAAATAACCAGCCGTTCGGCGATCTGCTTGTACGACAGGCCCTTGGCGACCAGGCGCAGCACCTCGGTCTCCCGGTCGGTCAGCCGGGGCGTGCCGGGCTCGTCGGCGGCGGGGGCCGGGGCGGCGGCCAGCCGGCGGTACTCGCCGAGGACGAGGCCGGCCAGGCCCGGGGTGAAGACGGGGTCGCCCGCGGCGGTGCGGGCCACGGCGTCCAGCAGCTCCTGGGTGCTGGCGGACTTCAGCAGGTAGCCGGTGGCCCCGGACTTCACGGCCTCCAGGACGTCGGCGTGCTCGCCGCTGGCGGAGAGCACCAGCACGCGCAGCCCGGGCAGCTCGCCGACGAGCTCCTTGCAGACGGCGACGCCGGGCAGGCCGGGCAGGTTCAGGTCGAGCACCAGCACGTCCGGGGCGGTGGCCTTCGCCCGGCGCACGGCCTGCGGGCCGTCGCCGGCGGTGGCCACGATCTCGTGGCCGGCGGCGGCCAGGTCGCGGGCGACCGCGTCGCGCCACATGGGGTGGTCGTCGACGACCATCACCTTGATTGCCTCTGTGCTCATGCCTCGTTCTCGCTCCCCCGGGGAACCTTCAGTTCGACTTCCGTGCCCTGGCCGGGCACGGAGATGAGTTCGGCCGTGCCGCCGAGGTCGCGCAGCCGGCCGCGGATGGACAGCGCCACGCCCATCCGCCCCTCGCGCTCGGCGTCGGCCAGGCGGCCCTCGGGGATGCCGGGGCCGTCGTCGCGCACGGTGACGATCACCTCGTCCGGTTCGTCCTCCAGCAGGATCCAGGCGTGGGCGTCCTCGCCGGCGTGCTTGGCGACGTTGTCCAGGGCGGCGCCGACGGCGGCGGCCAGCTCGGCGGCCGCGGCCGCCTCCAGCAGCACCGGGGTGCCGGGCGCGGAGACGGTGATGCGGCCCGAGGCGTGCGGCGCGAGCAGCGCCCGTACGTCGCAGGGGCCGGCCGGGGGCGCGGGCGCGGGGCCCGGGGCGGTGCCGGCGGCCACGGTCCGTACGAGGGCGGCGTCCTCGGCGAGCTGGGCGGCCGAGCGCTGCGGGGGCACCAGGCCGCCGGCGATCAGGGTGCGCAGGGCGATCTCCTGCTCGCCGGCCATCCGGCCGAGCTCCGCCGCCTCGCCGCCGATCTGCGCGCCGCGCCGCTGGACCATGGCCAGCACCTGCAGGACGCCGTCGTGGATGTCGCGGGCCAGCCGCTCCCGCTCGCGGGTGGCGGCCTCGATCTGCAGGGCGCGGGCCAGGGTGCGCTCACTGGCCCGGGCGACCTCGACGATGTAGCCGATGGCGATGGAGGCGACCCACACCAGGACGACGTTGTGCACGGTGTCCCGGGCCGGGCTGCCGCGCTCGACGAGGTTGACGACCGCGACGAGCGTCGAGCCGGCCGCCGCCCAGCGCCAGCCGCCCTTGATGGCCAGGCCCAGTACCGGCCCGCAGGTCCAGATGGACGGCAGGGTGGCCGCGCCTGCGTCGATGCGCTCGGCGGTGTCCAGCAGCGGGGTGAGCAGGATGCCCGTCAGCGCGACGGCCAGGTCGGTGACGAGGAAGGGCCTGGTGCAGCGCTCCGCGGAGGTGACCCTGTTCCAGGTCAGCGCCGTCCACACGGTCAGTACGCCCATGTAGAGCGCGGCCCCGAGGGGATGGGCGTACTCGTGGCGGTTCAGGGCGAACAGCCCGAGCGCGTAGGCCAGGCCCAGGATGCGGTAGCCGGTCAGCGCGCGCCACAGCGGCAGCTCCACCGACATCCGTACGACGCGCGGGCGCCCTGCGGTGCCCCGTGACATGAAACGACCCCCCTGCCGGGCGGCCGCCGTGCCGTGCCGGCCGTCCGCGGCCTACTGCTCGCCGCTGTCCTTCGTACTGTCCTTCGTGCTGTCCTTGTCGAGGCCGGCGGCCTTCGCCGCCTTCTCCTCCTCGGCCTTGCGCTTGGCCTCCTCCGCGATCTGCCGCTTGGCGGCGGTCGCGTAGATGTCCACGTACTCCTGGCCGGACAGCTTCATGATCTCGTACATGACCTCGTCGGTCACCGAGCGGAGGATGAAGCGGTCGCCGTCCATGCCGTGGTAGCGGCTGAAGTCCAGCGGCTTGCCGATGCGGATGCCCGGCCGGATCATCTTCGGCAGGACCTTCCCCGGCGGCTGCACCTTCTCCGTGTCGATCATCGCCACCGGGATCACCGGGGCGCCCGTGGCCAGGGCCACCCGGGCCAGACCGCCGGGCTTGCCGCGGTAGAGACGGCCGTCGGGGGAACGGGTGCCCTCCGGGTAGATGCCGAAGAGCTCACCGCGCTCCAGCACCTCGATGCCGCTCTTGATCGCGGCCTCGCCGGCCCCGCGCGCACCCGAGCGGTCCACGGGCAGCTGGCCGACGCCCTTGAAGAACGCCGCCGTCAGCTTGCCCTTGACCCCGGGGGAGGTGAAGTACTCCTGCTTGGCGATGAACGTGATCTTGCGGTCCAGCACCGCGGGAAGGAAGAAGGAATCCGAGAAGGACAGATGGTTGCTCGCGAGGATCGCGGGCCCCTCGGCCGGTACGTTCTCCAGCCCCTCCACCCACGGCCGGAAGGCAAGCTTCAGCGACCCGCCGATGGACAGCTTCATAGCGCCGTAGAACAACCGAGAACCTCCTGTGTGTGACGAGGAGACCTTAACCTGCCTACCCCCCGTGCGGCGCTCCGCGTAGGCTGAGGGCTCAAAGCCCCTCGTGTCCGTTGTCCCGTTGCTTCGATCGGAGATCCCGGTGCTGCTCCTCCCCGGAGCCGAGCCGTTCCGCCATGAGGGCGGAGAGGTCGGCGTCCTTGTGTGTCACGGCTTCACCGGTTCCCCGCAGTCCGTCCGGCCCTGGGCCGATTATCTCGCGGAGCGGGGCCTGACGGTGTCCCTGCCGCTGCTTCCCGGGCACGGCACGCGCTGGCAGGACATGGCGATCACGGGCTGGCAGGACTGGTACGCCGAGGTCGACCGCGAGCTGTGGCGGCTGCGGGAGCGCTGCACGCAGGTCTTCGTGTGCGGCCTGTCGATGGGCGGCGCGCTCACCCTGCGGCTGGCGGCCCACCACGGCGACGCGATCTCCGGCATCGCGCTGGTCAACCCGGCCAACAAGGTGCACGGCCTGGCGGCCCGCGCCCTGCCGGTGGTGCGCCACCTGATGCCCACGACCAAGGGCATCGCCAGCGACATAGCCAAGCCCGGCGTGACCGAGACCGGCTACGACCGGGTTCCGCTGCACGCCGCGTACTCCTTCCGCCGCTTCCTGCAGCAGCTCGACCGCGAACTGCCCCAGGTGACCCAGCCGTTGCTGCTGATGCACAGCCCCCAGGACCACGTGGTGCCGCCGGCCGACTCCGCGCGCATCCTGGCCCGCGTCTCCTCCCTCGACGTCACCGAGCGGCTGCTGGAGAACAGCTACCACGTGGCCACCCTCGACCACGACGCACCGCAGATCTTCGAGGAGACGTACGCGTTCATCGGCCGGCTCACCACGGCCGCCGAGCTGCCCGGGGCGGCCGCTCATGGCTGAGCCCGACGCGGGCCGCGACCGCGACGACAGCCGCGACCCCCTCGACGAGGACCGCGCCTGGGCCGAGCTCGTCGCCGCCTACGGCGAGCAGCCCGACCCCGAGAAGGGCCTGTGGCCCGCGACCGGCGGCGACGACGAGCCGACCACGACCGGTTCCGGCCACCGCACGGCGGAGCGTACGGAGGAGGCCGGCCCCACGGCGGACCGCTCCCCGGAGGACCCCGGCACCACCCCCGCCGCCCCGGCCGCCCCGCCCACCGACAGCGGCCCCACCGTGCGCGCCGCCGCCTCGCCGGGCCCGCGGGACTGGAGCCCGGCGGATCCGGCACAGAAGGCGGGCGACGCGGACGACGAGGGCCACTTCGTCCCCCCGGAGCCGCCCCCGCTGCCGACCGGCGACACCACCTCCCGCTTCGCCTGGATCGCGGTGCTCGGCGGCCCGTTGCTGCTGCTCGTGATGGTGCTGCTGCGCCAGGAGCTCACCTGGTGGATCACCACGCTGGGCGTCGGCGGCTTCCTCGGCGGCTTCGCCACGCTCGTGCTGCGCATGAAGGACGGCGACGACGAGGACGACGACCCGGGCCGCGGAGCCGTCGTCTAGGCGTCGTCCGGGAGCTCAGACCCGCTCGTCCCGCAGGGCCTTGAGCCGGGCCACGTCCGCGGCGTGCCCCTCCTTGCCGCCCGGCGTCTCGATCGTCAGCGGCACGCCCGCCGTCTCCGGGTGCGCGAAGAGCTCCCCGAAGGGCTCCGCGCCGATGTGCCCGGCGCCGATGTTGGCGTGCCGGTCCTTGTGGGCACCGACGACGTCCTTGGAGTCGTTGGCGTGGATCAGCCCCAGCCGGCCCTCGCCCACCACGGACACCAGCTCGTCCAGCATGGCCTTCACCCCGCCCGGCCCGGCGAGGTCGTGGCCGGCCGCGAAGAGGTGGCAGGTGTCCAGGCACACGCCCAGCTTCGGGTGGTGCTCCAGCGCCTCGAAGTACGGACCGAGGTCGGCCACCAGGGAACACAGCGACGCCCCCTGGCCGGCCGTCGGCTCCAGCAGCAGCCGCGGATCGTCGTCGTGGGTGAGCTCCGCCAGCAGCGGCAGCAGCCGCTCGTGCACCTGGGCCAGCGCCGCCTGCCGGCCTCGGCCGCCGGTCGCCGAACCGGTGTGCACCACCACGCCCAGCGCACCGATCTCCCGGCCCCGGCGCAGCGAGTGGCGCAGGGACGCGACCGACCGCTCGACGGTGGCCTCGGTGTGCGAACCGAAGTTGATCAGGTAGGGGGCGTGGACGTAGACGGGCAGCTCCTCGGCCGCGCACGCGGCGCGGAACGCCTCATCCTGGGCGGGGCTGCCCGGCGGCGTCGCCCAGCCGCGCGGATTGGCGACGAAGACCTGCACGGCCTCGGCGCCCATCTCGCGGGCGTACGGCAGGCCCGTCCTGGCCAGCCCGCCGGCCACGGGGATGTGGCCGCCGACGGGATTGCGCAACTGACGCGTCACGGCGCTCACAGGCCGCCCTTCATCCGGATCACGATCGTGTCGCCCTTGGCCGCCTGGTCGCCGGGGCGCACCGACTGGGCCTCGACGGAGTCGCGCGGGAAGAAGAACGGGCGGTCGACCTGCACCTGGAAACCGGCGCCCTGCAGGATCTTCCTGGCCTCGGCCTCGCTGCGGCCCGTGACGTCCGGGACGATCACCATCTCCTTGCCCTTGGAGACCGTCACCGTGATCTCGTCGCCCTCGCCGGCGGTCTGCCCCTTGCCCGGCGTCTGCTGGGCCACGGCGCCCTTGGGCTTGTCGGAGAAGACCTGCTCGTCCGCCACCTTCACCGCCAGGCCCGCGTCCCGCAGCCGGGCGGTGGCGTCCGCGACGGACAGCCCGGTGACGTCCGGCACGGAGATCTGGCGTCCCTTGCTGACCACGAGCGCCACCTGCGACTCCGGCCGCAGCTGCGTACCCGGCGCGGGGTCGGTGGAGAGCACCGAGTCCTTCGGGGTCTCGTTGCTGAACTGCTTGGTGACGTCGCCGACCGCCAGGCCCTGGTCCTCGATCCTCTTCTTGGCCTGGTCGAAGGTCATCCCCGCGACGTTCGGCACCTCGGCCTTCTGCGGCCCGCGGGAGACGGTCACCGTCACCTTGCCGGTGTTGCGGATCTTCTGGCCCGGCCTGGGGTCGGTGGCGATGACGTGCCCACGCTCGACGGTGTCGCTGAACGCCTGCTTCACGCTGATCTCCAGGCCGGCCTTGTCCAGCTCCTGCTCGGCCTTGGCCTGGGTCATGTCCAGCACGGCGGGTACGGCGGTGAACTGGCCGGAGTTGATGTACCAGATGCCGGTCCCGGCCAGGATCGCCAGCAGCGCACCGGCCGCCGCCAGCAGCCACAGCCGCGGGCGGCCGGGCCGCGCACGCGCGGGGACGGGCGGCTCCGCGGGCGGTGCGGGGGGCGGCGTGACCGGCAGCTCGATGCGGGTCGTCCGGTTGATGCCGGTGTCGGCCGGCACGACGCGCGGGATCACGCTCGTGGCCTCCTCCGCCGGCACGGGGCGCGGGATCACGCTCGTACGGTCCTCGGAACCGGCCGGCTGCGGGCCCGTGCCCTGCTCGGGCGTCCGGGCACCCGGCGGCACCAGGTCGAGCTGCGCGTCGTCCAGACCCGCCCGCACCTGCCGGACCTGCGCCAGCAGGGCCGCGGCGTCGACCGGCCGCAGCTCCGCGTCCCGCGCGGTCGCCGCGGCGACCAGCGCGTCCAGCCCGGGCGCGAGGCCCGGCACGGCCTGCGACGGCGCGGGCACGTCCTCGTGCAGGTGCTGGTAGAGGATCTGCGCGGGCGTGCCGCCGGTGTGCGGCTTGGCGCCGGTGAGCATCTCGTACAGCACCACGCCGCAGGCGTAGACGTCGGCACGGGTGTCGGCCGTGCCGTGCTCGATCTGCTCCGGGGCGAGGTAGGAGACGGTGCCCAGCACGGAACCGGTGCTGCTGGAGGTGTTGGTGTCCACCGTCCGCACCAGGCCGAAGTCGGCGACCTTGACCCGGCCGTCGTCGCCGATCAGCACGTTCTCCGGCTTCATGTCCCGGTGCACCAGCCCGGCCCGGTGCGCGGCGCCCAGCGCCGCGAGCACCGGCTCGGCCACGTCGAGCGCGGCCCGCGGACGCAGGGCGCCGCGCTCGCGCAGGACGTCGCGCAGGGTGCAGCCGGCGACGTACTCCATGGCCAGGTAGACGTACCGGCCGTCGGTGCCCTGGTCGAAGACCCCCACCACATTGGGATGGTCGAGCCGCGCCACGGCCCGGGCCTCCCGGATGAAGCGCTCCACGAACGCCCCGTCGGCGGCGAGGGAAGGGTGCATGACCTTCAGGGCCAGCACACGGTCCAGCCGGGTGTCCAGGGCGCGGTACACCGTGGCCATGCCGCCCACGGCGACACGCGCCTCGACGCGGTAGCGGCCGTCGAGCAGCTGGTCGACGAGGGGGTCCGGCAGGGTCGTATCCACGGCACACGAGTCTACGAGCCGAGCCGCGCCCCCCTGCAGGGCCTTCGGCCCGCACGCCCTTTCTGCAGCCGAACAGTGACAGGAGCAGGGTCTTCGGGGGCCCCGGCGCCACGGCTCAGGCGGGGCCGAGCTCCGCCTGAGCCTTGATCGTCTCCACGGCTTCCGGAGTCAGCAGCCGCAGGGGGACGACGGTCCAGCGGTTCCCCTTGCGCATGATCACGGCTTGGCCGTCCCTGGTGCGGCCGATGTGGACGAAGCCGTGATCACGCCGCAGGTCCTTCGCCAGGTGCTCGCCGTGGATCACGGGGCTACTTCCTCTCGCGCTCCTCGTCGTCCGCAGCGGACGACCAGACGTCGCCGTTCTGGGACACGCGGGTGTCGGGGTCGGTGGCGGTGTCCTGGTTCTCCTGCGGGTCCCAGTCGTCCTCGTTCTTCTTTCCCATGGTCCCGTGCTCCTTCCTGGTCATCAACACTTCTGGGCTGTCGTGTAGTAGGCCGTGACGTGGTGGTATCCGGCATGCCCGGGGTTGTGCTCGAAATGATGCAGAGCCCACAACTCCGACATCGCGGAGGTCGCCTCATCCGCCGACACTTCTCCGCAGGTCACGCACTTCGTCCGGTAGCTCCGCGGCTTCAAGGCCTCCGGCACCAGGCGCCAGCGTTCGCGAAGGGACTTCCAGCTGTCCATCAGAGTGACTCCCGCCTGTTGTGGCCGTCCCAGGGAGCCATCCATGTGCCGCCCGGGACCGTCACCACCGCCCAGACCGACTTGCCGACACCCCGGCGGCTCTGCACGCCCCAGCGAGAGGACAGCTCTTCCACCAGGGCGAGGCCCCGGCCGCCCGTCCCGTCTCCGGGGCGCAGCCGCGGCCGTGTCTCGTCCGCGTCGTCCACAGCGATACGGACGCCACCGGCCCCGCGGCAGAAGGACGTCTCGATCTCTCGGCCGACCGGGGCCCGAGCCCACCGGACCGCGTTGCTCACCAGCTCGGACAGCACCAGCACCGCGGAATCCTCGATTTCCGCGAGGCCCCAGTCCCTCAGGGCCGCACGCAATTCGGCACGTGCCAGGGCGACCGATCTCGGGTGACGCTTCCATCGCCGTACACGCCTCACGTCCGCTGTGCGTCTACTGACCACTGGGCTCGGACTGCTCACGTCCCGACCATCCTTCGAGAACACGGGTAGGTGACGCGAGCGAACGTAGAGGGCGTGCAGACGGAAACCCGGAAATTTTTTCCGAGGTCTCGAAAGCCCTGGATCCGAGCCCTACTTCATGGCTCCCAGCCGCACGGCCAGCTCATGGACATCGCGACGACGTGTCTGCTTGGCCAGGCGGCGGGCCAGATCACGCGCGAAGCCGTGCGCGCGGATCTGCTCGGGCGCGGTCCTGAACGCGCGCTTCAGATGGGTGAGCGCGTCGTCGAGCCGGTGGGCTTCGCCGTACGTCCGTGCCATGTCCAGACGGAAGCGGGCCTGGCGCTCGACGGGCAGGCCCGCGGCCAGTCGCCCGGCCTGCGGCCGGGTAACCAATGCCAGTGCCTCGTCGACCTTCTCGAACTCCAAGGCCGTCGCCAGCCGGTGGATCTCGACGTTGGCCGGGCCGAACGACGTCCACATGTCGTTTCTGTCGGCCCCCAGCCGATCGGCGGCTTCCTGAGCACGACGCAGCATCTCGCTGGACAAGGCGCGGTCTCCCGAGCGGGCTGCTGCTATGGCCCCGCCGAGGAACAGCGTCCCGTACACGGACACGGCCTCGGGCGACGAGCGCCACCAGGCAGCACTGACATCGTTTGCTGCGTCCTGAGTGACGCGCACGGCTTCCTCCGCGAGGCCGGCACCCAGCTGGACGTGTGCGACGCCGCGCCGCACCGCGAGTGTCACCACGGGATCGCCGAGTTCGCTCGCGGCCATGTCGCCCTGGTCGATCGCCGTCCACGCCAGATTGGTTTCGCCGAGCTTTCGCAGGTAGACGGCCGTCACGTGGAGGGCCAGGGCGAAGCCTCGCCGGGCCTTCCCCTGCTCACGGCCTGTGCGATGGCTGTGCAGCGCCAGCCTCGTGTCGGCCAGCAGGCCGGGCAGGACTTCGCCGAGCCGGGCGTACTCGGAACCCTGGTAGAGCGTCCACGCGCGGTCGACCTCTACTTGGATCCGCTCCAGGCGGGGGACCTCCCGGCGGTCGAAAAGGTTGCCGGACAACCGCCGAGACTGCATGAGAGCGGCCCGGATTGCCGGCACGCTGCCTTGGTCGTTCGCGTGATCCTCCAGCAGGGCCGGGGATCCCTGCAGGTCCTCCAAGTGCACGCGCAGGACGTCGGCGAGATCCGTCCGGGTCCGGATGCTGTTGACCGGGAGCCTGTCCGTCTCGACCCGGTAGAGCCAGTCCTGCGACCGGCCCAGCAATTCGGCGAGCTCCTGCCGGTTCAGCTCTCGTCGTTCACGGTAGAACCGCACGCGCTGCCCGAACGTGAGGTGATCGGTCATGCCTCGCATCGTTGCCCTCCCCTGGCTACCTCGTGGCACAGCCTGACCGGCCCGTCTCCGTAGGCTCGGGTCATGACCGAGAACGAGCACGAACGACGCATGGCACGCCCGCGCATGGCGGCAGGCGCCCTGTTCTTCGACGAGCAGGGCCACGTGCTGCTGGTCCGTCCGTCGTACAAGCCGAAGTGGGAGATCCCCGGCGGGTACGTCGAGGCGGGGGAATCACCCCTGAGCGCGTGCCGGCGCGAAGTGGGCGAGGAGCTCGGCATCTCGCCGTCGATCGGCTCCCTCCTCGTCGTCGACTGGGCTCCGAGCGACGCCGAAGGCGACAAGGTGCTGTACGTCTTCGACGGTGGCCGGCTCGGCGCCGAGGAGGTGAGGGCGATCAAGCTTGCCCCCGATGAACTGCTGGCCGCCGAGTTCCACCCCACCGACGCCCTGGACGAGCTGCTGATTCCCCGCCTCGCCCGCAGGGTCGGGCGTGCGATCAAGGCACGAGCGCAGGCTCACCCCCTGTACCTCGAACACGGGCAGCCCGTCTGAGGCGCCTCACGCGAACGCCGGACGTTCCGGGTCCAGGGTTGCCAGGCCCTCCGTCGGGGAGGAGGCCTCGGCGAAGTGGCGGCGGGGGATGCGGCCTGCGCGGTGGGCGAGGCGGCCGGCCTCGACCGCGTGGCGCATCGCTTCCGCCATCAGGACGGGTTCCTGGGCGCGGGTGACCGCCGAGGCGAGCATCACTGCGGCGCAGCCGAGCTCCATGGCCAGGGCGGCGTCGGAGGCCGTGCCGGCTCCTGCGTCGAGGATCACCGGGACCGTGGCGCGTTCGGTGATCAGCTGGAAGTTGTGGGGGTTGCGGATGCCCAGGCCGGAGCCGATGGGGGCGCCCAGGGGCATGATCGCGGCGCAGCCGACGTCCTCCAGTTTGCGGGCGAGGACGGGGTCGTCGTTGGTGTAGGGCAGCACGGTGAAGCCGTCGTCGACGAGGATCTCGGCGGCGTCCAGGAGTTCGATGGGGTCGGGCAGGAGGGTGCGCTCGTCGGCGATGACCTCCAGTTTGACCCAGTCGGTGCCCAGGGCCTCGCGGGCGAGGCGGGCGGTGAGGACGGCCTCGCCGGCGGTGAAGCAGCCGGCGGTGTTGGGCAGGACGCGGATGTCGTGCTTCTCCAGGACGGAGAGGACCGAGCCGCGGACGGTGGCGTCGAGGCGGCGCATGGCGACGGTGGTCAGTTCGGTGCCGGAGGCGAGGAGGGCGCGTTCGAGGACCTCCAGGCTGGGGGCGCCGCCGGTGCCCATGATGAGGCGGGAGGTGAAGGTGGTGTCGGCGATGGTGAGCAGGTCGTCCGCCATGGGGGTCAGCCTCCCTGGACCGCGGTGAGGACCTCGACGCGGTCGCCCTCGCCGAGGGTGGTCCGCGGCCACTGGCCGCGCGGCACGACGGTCTCGTTGACGGCGGCGGCGACGCCGCTGTGCGCCGCGGTGAGGGTGGCCACCAGGCCGTCGAGGGTGGTGCCGGCCGGGACGGCCCGGCGCTCGCCGTTGACGCTGATGACGTGGGTGGTCATGCGGGCTGCTCCTGGAGTGCGGGGGTGAAGCGGAGGGGGGAGAAGGGGCGGGCTTCCGCGGGCAGCCGTCCCTCGGTGAGGACCTCGGCCATGACGTCGCCGGTGACGGGGGTGAGCAGGACGCCGTTGCGGTGGTGGCCGGTGGCGAGGTGCAGGCCGGGCAGGGCGGTGGGGCCGAGCAGCGGGGCGTTGTCGGGGGAGCCGGGGCGCAGCCCGGCGAGGGTCTCCACCAGGGGCAGTTCGGTGATGCCGGGCACCAGTTCGTGGGCGTCGCGCAGCAGTTCGTAGACGCCGCCGGCGGTGACGGTGGTGTCCCAGCCCTGTTCCTCGGTGGTGGCGCCGACGACGAGCTCGCCGTTCTCGCGCGGGACGAGGTAGACGTGGCCGCCGCGCACCACGGCCCGTACGGTGCGGGAGAGGAACGGCCGGTACGGGCCGGGTATGCGCAGCCGCAGCACCTGGCCCTTGACGGGCCGTACGGGGGGCAGGACCTCCTCGGGCAGGCCGGCGAGGCGGCCGCTGTGGCTGCCGGCGGCCAGCACGGTCCGCTCGGCGGCGATGCGGGTGCCGTCGGCGAGCTCGGCGCCGGCGGCCCGGCCGCGGGCGAGCAGGGCCCGGACGGCGGGGGAGCGGTGGAAGGTCACCCCGGCCCGCTCGCAGGCGACGAGCAGGGCGCCGGCCAGGCGCCGGGGGTCGGTCTGGTGGTCGCCGTCGACCCGCAGGCCGCCCTGGACGGAGGGGGCGAGCATGGGCTCCAGCCGGCGGCACTCGCGCCCGGACAGCCACTGGGAGTCCAGGCCGCAGCGCTGCTGGAGGGCGTGCAGTTCCTTCAGGTGGGCCCGGTCGTCGGCGTCGAGCGCGACGGCGAGGGTGCCGCAGGCGCGGTAGCCGGTGTCGAGGCCGGTGGCCTCGTGCAGTTCCGCGGTGAAGGCCGGGAAGCGGCGGGCGGACGCGAGGTTGAGGGCGAGCAGCCTCTCCTCGCCGTAGTGCAGTTCGGTGACGGCGGCGAGCATGCCGGCGGCCACGCGTGCCGCGCCGCCGCCGGGCTCCGGGTCGGCCACGGCGGTGGCGAGGCCGCGCTGTGCGGCGCGCCAGGCCGTGACCAGGCCGATGATTCCGCCGCCGATGACCAGGACGTCACAGGACACGTCATGACACGACGTGTCGGAATGACAGGACGTGTCGGACGTGCCGTTCGCAGCGTGCATGGGCGTCCAGCCCCTCCCTTCGCCGGCATGACCCGGATCAGGTTCGTACGGTCGGAGGCCGTCCAGCCTCCCTCTCAGCCCGGTGCGCCGGGCTCCCGCGAGTGCTTGCAGCCTGCCACCCTAGTACGGGCCGCGGGCCGCCCGGAAGGCGGCGGCGCGCCCGGCGGGGGTGACGCTGTGTCAGAGGTCTCGCCGACGGGTGCTCCGGCGCGCGTGGCCCGCGGGCCTACAGTTGATCGGGTGAGCGAGCAGACGAACACTTCCGGTGACCGCCGCGTCGTCATCGTCGGAGCGGGCATGGCGGGCGTGCAGACCGCCGTGGCCCTGCGCGAACAGGGCTGGACCGGCAGCATCACGCTGCTGGGCGCCGAGCCCCACCCGCCCTACGACCGCCCCCCGCTGTCCAAGGCCGTGCTGCTGGGCACCGCCGAGGACTCCGCCTTCGCCGTGGACTTCGGCTCGCTCGGCATCGACGTGCGCCTGGGCACCGGGGCCACCGGGCTGCGCGCCGGGGAGCGCACGGTGCTCACCCCGGCGGGAGAGGTGCCCTACGACATCCTGGTCATCGCCACCGGCGCCGAGGCGGTGGCCCTGCCCGGCAGCGAGGACGTGCCGGGCGTGCACGTCCTGCGCACCTTCGACGACGCGGCGCTGCTGCGCCCGCTGCTGACCGAGCGGCGCCGCTTCGTCGCGGTGGGGGCGGGCTGGATCGGCGCGGAGTTCGCCACGGCCGCCCGCGAGGCGGGCTGCGAGGTGACGGTGGTGGAGGCCGCCGGCCAGGTGCTGCCGGGGGCGCTGCCGCCGGAGGTCGCGGCGCCCATGGCCGCCTGGTACGAGGAGAGCGGCGTGCGGCTGCTGACCGGGACGCCGGTGACGGCCGTGGAGGCCGGCGCGGTCGTCCTGGCCGACGGCACCCGGCTGCCCGCCGACGCGGTGGTCGTGGGCATCGGCGCCCGGCCGGCCACGGGCTGGCTGGCCGGCTCGGGCGTCGAGCTCGCCGAGGACCGCTCGGTGCGCGCCGACGAGCGGCTGCGCACCTCGCTGCCCGGGGTGTACGCGGTCGGCGACTGCGCCTCCTTCCCCTCCGCCCGCTACGGCGAGCGGCTGATGGTGCACCACTGGGACAACGCCCTGCAGGGCCCGCGCACGGTGGCCGCGAACATCGTCCACGGCCCCGAGGAGAGCCCGGTCTACGACCCGGTGCCCTACTTCTGGTCCGAGCAGTTCGGGCGCTTCGTGCAGTACGCCGGGCACCGGGCGCCCGGTGACGAGCTGCTGTGGCGCGGCGATCCGCAGGGCGCGGCCTGGACGGCGTGCTGGCTGCGCGGGGACGTCCTGGTGGCGCTGCTGGCCGTGGGGCGGCCGCGTGACCTGGCCCAGGGCCGCAAGCTCGTCGAGCAGGGCGCCGCCCTGGACCGGCACAAGGCGCAGGACGCCACCGTGCCCCTGAAGGCGGCCGTGCTGACCCCCGCCGGGCGTCCGGTGGAGTGACCTGCGGGCGACTTGCGGCCCCGGCTCGGGTCAACCCGGCTACCGGCTGTCAGTCCCGGATGGCAGGCTTGTCCCTGTGACCGAGATTGACACGAAGATCGATGCTCTCGTTCCTGCCTGGCTCAACCTCCCCGACATCGCCGAGAAGCTCGGTGTCGAGGTGACGCGCGTGCGGCAGCTGGTCAAGGAGGGCCAGCTGATCGCCGTCCGCCGGGGCGAGAACCGAGTGCTCATGGTGCCCGCCGCCTTCATCGGCGAGGGCAAGGTGGTCAAGGGCCTCGCCGGGACCTTGACGCTGCTGCGGGACGACGGCTTCAGCGACGAGGAGATGCTGGAGTGGCTCTTCACCCCCGACCCGACCCTGCCCGGCACCCCGGCCGACGCGCTGCGGGAGAATCGCGGCACGGAGGTCAAGCGCCGGGCCCAGGCGCTGGCCGTCTGAGCCACCCGCACCACCAGCCCGAGCAGTACGACCTGCATCACCAGAACCACTGACACCGTCCGGCGTACGGGCCCGGGGCAGCGCGCCCCGGGCCCGTACTGCCGCCGACCGGGGGGAGCCACCGCCCATGTCCCTCGCCGCAGCACGCGAGCGGCTCGCCAACGCCCGGCTGTACCTGTGCACGGACGCCCGCAAGCGCCAGGGCGACCTGCCGGAGTTCCTCGACGCCGTCCTCTCCTGTGGGGTGGACGCGATCCAGCTGCGCGACAAGGGCATGGAGGCCGGCGAGGAGCTGGAGCACATCGCCGTCTTCGCCGAGGCGGCGCGCCGGCACGGCCGGCTGCTGGCCGTCAACGACCGCGCCGACGTCGCGCACGCGGCCGGCTCGGACATCCTGCACCTGGGCCAGGGCGACCTGCCGGTGCCCGCGGCCCGGGCGATCCTGGGGCCCGACGTGCTGATCGGCCGCTCCACGCACGCCGAGGCCGAGGTCGAGGCGGCCGTGGCCGAGCCCGGCGTGGACTACTTCTGCACCGGCCCCTGCTGGCCCACCCCGACCAAGCCCGGCCGCCATGCCCCGGGCCTGTCCCTGGTCCGCCATGCGGCGGCGCTGGGGAGCGAGCGGCCCTGGTTCGCCATCGGCGGCATCGACGCGGGCAACCTGGAGCAGGTGCTCGACGCCGGCGCCCGGCGGGTCGTCGTGGTGCGGGCGATCACCGAGGCGGACGACCCGGGTGCGGCCGCCGCCGACCTCGCTCGGCGCATCCGCGCCTACGACCTGTGACCGGTTCCCGGTACGCGGCCTGTCCACGTACTGGGACGATTGACGGATCACCAACGGCGAATCGGACATAAGGCCGAACACGGTTGGGGCCGGGTCGTAGCGCGGGTTAACTTGCCGGTATGGCCCTTGGCACAGCGTCCACCAGGACGGACCACGCGCCCACCATCCGTGAGCTGCTCGCCTCGGGCGAGCGTTCGTACTCCTTCGAGTTCGCCGCGCCCCGCTCGGAAAAGGGCGAGCGGACGCTGTGGAACGCCATCCGGCGCATCGAAGCGGTGGCACCCACCTTCGTCTCCGTGACCTACGGCGCCGGCGGCTCCTCGCGCGAGGGCACCGTCCGGGCCACCGAGCGCATCGCCACCGACACCACCCTCACCCCCGTCGCCCACCTGACGGCCGTCAACCACTCGGTCGCCGAGCTGCGCAACGTCATCGGGCAGTACGCGGACGTGGGCATCCGCAACATGCTCGCCCTGCGCGGCGATCCGCCCGGCGACCCCATGGGCGAGTGGGTGCGCCACCCCCAGGGCGTGCGCTACGCCGCCGAGCTGGTGCGGCTGATCAAGGAGTCGGGCGACTTCTGCGTGGGCGTGGCCGCCTTCCCCGAGATGCACCCGCGCTCCACCGACTGGGAGACGGACGTCCGGCATTTCGTGGCCAAATGCCGGGCCGGTGCCGATTTCGCCATCACCCAGATGTTCTTCCACGCCGAGGACTACCTCAGGCTGCGCGACCGGGTGGCCGCCGCCGGCTGCGACACCCCGATCATCCCGGAGATCATGCCGGTCACCAACGTCCGCCAGATCGAACGATTCGCACAGCTCAGCAACGCGACGTTCCCCTCGGACCTCGCCGAGCGGATCCTCGCGGTGCAAGGCGACGCGGCCGCTGTACGCTCGGTCGGGATCGAGTACGCGACCCGGTTGTGTGCCCGGTTGATGGCCGAGGAGATTCCCGGGTTGCACTTCATTACCCTGAACCACTCCACGGCGACGTTGGAAATCTACGAGAATCTGGGACTGCACCAGCGGTCCTAAAGGCCGGCCGGCGAGCGGCGGGCCGAACGAGAGGGGCGTTAATGGGCTGGACGGTCCTCTACATCGCGTTCGGTGTTGTCGCGCTCTGGCTGCTGGCCGAGGTGCTGCTGCAGTACAAGGCACGCCTGCGCTGGCGGCTGCTCGCCTTCACCGGATTCCTCGGGGTGGTCGCGGGCGTGGTCTTCCCGTCCGTGGCCGTCATCGTCGTGGGCGCGATCGCCTTCGCCGTGGGCCAGACCTTCGTCACGCTCTCCTTCCGCCGCGGCTTCACCATGGGCTGGGCCCTGCGCCGCGGGGACGCGCCCGACGCCCCGCCCCCCGCCGCCCCGGCCCCCGGCGGCCGCGCGGCGGCCCGCGCCGGGCGGCGCCGCAAGGGCGAGCGCCGCGGCGCAGCCGCCCCCGCGCCGGCCGCAGCCGCCCCCGACGTCACCCTGCCGGCCGGCGGCCCCGGTGCCCTCACCGCCGTCCAGGAGCCCCCGGCCGCCGAGGCCACCGCGCTGCTCGACCCGGTCCTGGACGCGGGCGTGCCCCAGCAGCCGACCGCCGAGCAGCCCCACCCGACGGGCTACCCGGCCACCGGCCAGGGCGGCTACGACTACGGCCGGCAGCCCGCCGCGGAGACCCCTGCCCACGACGGCGTCCCGGCCGGCCAGTTCGACTATGGGCAGGGCCAGTACGCCTCGTACTCCGACCCCTACATCGGCAACCGCGCCCCGGCCTACGACCAGTACGACGCCTACGGCCAGCAGCAGCCGTACCCGCAGCAGGGCTACGGCTCCGGCGGCTACGGCCAGGGCGCCTACGGCCAGGGCCCCTACGGGGGGCAGCGCTACGACATGGACACCCCGCCCGGCGGCGTGTGGGTGCCGCAGCAGCGCGACACCGACGCGGCCCCGCAGGCCGGCCAGCAGCCGCCCTACCCGCCGCAGCACCTGCCCGGCCAGGGGCAGGGCCACGACGAACAGCCCTACCGCTACTGACCTGCTGACCTACCGGCCGCCGGGCCTCACTGCGAGCCGCGGAAGCCGGCGCCCTCCACGATCAGCCCGGCCGCCAGGGCCCCCGACATCCCGGCGTGCGCGAGCCCGCCGCCGGGATGGGCGAACCCGCCCACCCGGTACAGCCCGGGCAGCGGCGTCGCCGTGCCCGGCCGCAGGAACGCGCCTTGCGCACCGGCCAGTACGGGCGCGGGCACCCCGCCGCCCGCGGCGCCCGTCCCGCGCTCGGTGTCCGCGGGGGTGCGCACCTCGCGCCACAGCACCCGCTCGCCCAGATCCTCGACCGCCGCCCCGGCGGCCTCGATCATCCGCTGGGCCCACGCGGCGGCCGTCGCCGCGTCCGTCCAGTCCACGCCGCGGCCCTGCGGGGCCACCGTCGCGGTCAGCGTCACCGCTTCGTGGCCGTCGTCCGGGCGGGTGCCCGCGTCGTCGGGGCGCAGCACGGTCACCGTCGGCAGGTGGGCGGTCCCGCCGCGCGCGCCGAAGACGCCCTCCAGCTCCGCGGCCCGGTCCGGGGCGTGCACCACCGTGCGGTGCGCCGTACCCGCAGGCCGCGCGCCGCGCAGGGCCAGGAACACGCTGAACCGGCCCGCCGCCACCGGCCCCGCCGGCTGGCCGGCGCCCGGGGCGAGCGCCGCGAGCCGCTCGGGCGCCACGCCCGCGACGACCGCGTCCGCCTCAATGACCTCACCGCCGGCCAGGCGCACCCCGGCCGCCCTGCCGTCCTTCTCCACCACGTCCACGGCCTCGGCACCGAAGAAGAACTCCACGCGCCGCGCCCGGCACCGCTCGTACAGGGCCTCCGCCAGGCCGCGCAGCCCACCGCGCACGTACCAGGTGCCGAAGGTCTGCTCCATGTACGGCAGCACGGTCGCGCTCGCGGGCGCGGTGCGCGGATCCAGGCCGTGGGCCAGGGCGTGGCCCTCCAGCAGCGCCACCAGGCGGGGATCCTTCAACTCCCGCGCGCCCACCTGCGCCAGCGTGGCGGGCGCAGCGCGCCGCAGCAGCCCGCGCCGGCGCGGCGCCGGATAGGGGTCCTGCCCCAGGGGCCCGACGCGCTCGGGCCGCAGCGGCTCCTCCAGCAGCGGCCGGCGCGTGGCGTCCCACACCTCGCGGGCACGGACCATCAGCTCGCTCCAGCGCTCGCCGGCCCCGGCGCCGACGGCGGCGTCCAGGGCGGCCACGACACCGGCACGGGAGGCGTCCGGCAGGGCGAAGGAGGTGCCGTCGGCGAAGACGTGCCGGGCGGCCGGGTCGACCTGGACCATCTCCAGGCTCTGCTCCAGGGACTCCTTGCCCGTCTTGACGAACAGGTCCCGGTAGACGGCCGGCAGGTGCAGCAGCCCCGGCCCCGTGTCGAAGACGAACCCGTCCCGCGCCAGGCGTCCCAGGCCGCCGCCGTACGTACCCGACCGCTCGTACACCGCCACCCGGTGACCCGCGACGGCGAGCCGGGCGGCGGCGGCCATCGCGCCCATCCCGGCGCCGATCACCACAATCCGTGCCATGCGCCGACTCTATCCGCAGGCCGGAGGCGTCTGAGTACCCGTACTCAGGCCCGCGGATGAGTACGTGCGCGGATGGGCCGGCCCCGGCCGGTGCGCGAGAGTGGAGCCCGCGGAAAGGGAACCGCCGGGGCCGGCGCCCGCCGGCACGGGGCGGCGGAACGGCCCCGGCGGCCCTCGACGCGACGGGGGAGACCAGGGGGAACGCGGGGGAACACGGGGGAGAGCCGTGGCGGTGCGGGCCGAGGGGGATCGGCCCGCACCGCTACGGCCGTGCGCCGCTGACCCGGCCCTGCAACAGGCGCGAGAGGGCCGAGTGCACCTCGTCGATCGACCGCTCCGGCTGGAACGACTGCCAGTCCAGCGCCGCCACCAGCACCATGCCGAACAGCGCCGAGGCCGTCAGCGGGACGTCGATCTCCTCGCTCAGCTCGCCGCCCGCGACCGCGTCCCGCAGCACCGACTCGATGACCGCGATCGCCTTGCGCCGCACCTGCATCAGCGTCGACTGCCAGGCCCGGTTGGTGCGCCACAGCTCCGCCACGTACAGCTGCATCAGCGCCGGATAGCGGGTGATGAAGTTCAGGCCCGCGCGGATCATCGCGTCGAGCGCGTCCACGCGGCTGCCGCCGCGCCCGGCCGCGTCGTCGGCGGCGGCCTGCAGGGAGTCGGTCAGCAGCTCGATGCCGTGCCGCAGCAGCTCCTCGAAGAGGACGGTCTTGCTGGCGAAGTTGTAGTAGACCGTGCCCTTCGCGACGCCGGCGCGCTCGGCGATCTCGTCCACCGTGGTGGAGGAGAAGCCCTGTTCCGCGATGAGGGTGACCGCTGCCTCGAAGAGCCGGCGCCGGGTGTTCTGCCGGCGCGTACCGCTGCTTTCCATGCGGGTGATTCTCCCCGGACCGACCGCCTGCGCGCTCACAGACTCAGCTCCGGGTGCAGCCGGTCCACGGACCAGACCTGTTTGCCGCGCGCCGCCCATGCCGTCAGCGCCAGCGCACCGGCGGTGAACGCCGCCAGGACGCCGCACGCCTGCCACACCGGCGCCGACGGGCCGCCGGTGATCAGGTGCCGCAGCGCGTCGACGACGTAACTCATCGGCAGGAAGGGATGCAGGGCGTTGAAGAAGCCGGGGCTGGTCTGCACCGGGTAGGTGCCGCCCGCCGAGGTCAGCTGCAGCATGAGCAGGGCCAGGACGAGGATGCGCCCGGCCGGCCCGAAGCGGGCCCCCAGCCACTGCACGATCGCGGCGAAGCAGGCGGCGACGAGTGCGAGGAAGGCGGCCGTGCCGGCCGCGTTCGCCATCTGCAGGCCCACCGCCCAGTGCAGGACGGCCAGCAGAGCTCCGGCCTGCAGGATGCCGACGCCCACGACCGGCAGCCAGCCGGCGAGCGCGATCCGCCAGCCGGGCGCCCCGGTGGCCAGCGCCCGCCGGTTCAGCGGCGGGATGAGCATGTAGGCGACCATCGCACCGACCCACAGGGACAGCGGGATGAAGTACGGGGCGAAGCCGGTGCCGTAGTTGGGGGCCTTGTGCAGGGCCTGGGAGGCCAGCCGGACCGGGTCGGCCATCACGTCGGTGCGCGCGTCGCGGTCCTTCGGCCCGTAGTCGGGGATCTTCGATGCGCCGTCGTGCAGTCCGTCCGCGAGCTTGGCCGAGCCGTCCGAGAGCTTGACCATGCCGCCTTCGAGCGTGTCCGCGCCGTCGCGCAGCTTGCCGATGCCGCCGTCGAGGCGGGCCGCGCCGTCCTTGGCGTCGCCCAGCCCGCTGTGCAGGCGGCCGGCACCCTGGTGGATGCGGCCGGCCCCGTCGGCCAGGCGCTGGGCGCCGTCGTTGAGGGCGTTGACCTTGGCGACGGCACTGTCGATGTCCTGCCCCAGGCGCGGGGCCTCGTCGGCCAGGCGCCCGGCATAGGTGCGCAGGGTCTCCAGCTTGCCGGAGAGCGCGCCGAGTTCGCCGTTCTTGTTCTGTACGAGGGTGTGCAGGCGCTCGGCCGCGTCCGCCGAGCGGCGGGCGGCCGTCACGGCCTTCTGCAGGGCGGGGCAGAAGTCGGCCGGGGCGCTCGTGCAGCTCTTGTCGTACGCGGCGGACAGGGCGTCCGCGCTGTCCGCCGCGGCCCGGGCCAGGGCGGCCGCCGTGGCGGGGGAGGGCAGGTCGGACAGGTGCTCGCGCAGGGTGCCGGCGGCGGTGGCCACCAGGCGGGCGGTCCGCCCGATCTCCTCGGCGTTGTCCTTGACGAACGCGCCGCCCTCGCGGGCCGCGCGGTTGACCTTGTCGGCGAGCTGCTGGGTGCCGGCGGCCACCTTCCCGGCGCCGGCGGCGAGTTCGCCGGAGGCGGTGTCCAGGGTGCCGGCGCCGTCCTGCAGTTTGCCCACGCCGTCCTGAAGGCTGCCGCTGCCGCGGCGGGCCTCGGTCAGGCCGTTCTTCAGGTCGCCGGCGCCCTTGCCCGCCTTGTCGATGCCCTCCCCCAGCTGGTCGGCGCCCTGCGCCGCCTGGACGGTCTTGCCGTGGATGGAGGAGAACGAGACGAAGATCTTGTCGTAGAAGGAGCGCGAGGTCTTGCGGGAGGCCGCCGCGCGGACCTCGGAGAAGACGGAACGGGATATCTGGCCGACGATGTAGTTGTTGGCGTCGTTGGTGCGCACCTGCAGGGCGCCGGTGACGGGCCGGTCGCCGGAGCTGGAGGCGAGCTTCTCGCTGAAGCCGGCCGGAATGGTCAGCGAGAGGTAGTACCGGCCCTTGTCCAGCCCGTCGCGGGCCCGCGCCGCATCCGTCTCGTGCCACTGGAACGTCCGGCTCTCGCGCAGCCCTTGGACGATGGTGTCGCCCGCCGCGAGGCGCTTGCCGTCCACCGTCGTGCCGCGGTCCTCGTTGACGAGCGCGACGGGCACCTTGTCCAGCCGGCCGTAGGGGTCCCAGAACGACCACAGGTACAGGGCGCCGTAGAGCAGCGGCAGCAGCAGGAGCGCCACCAGCGCGGCCCGCGGCAGCCGGCCCCGGCCGAATCGTTTCAGCTCAAGGGCGGCCAGCTTCGGCGAGCGCATCCGCCCCTCCCTTCGTCGTGGAGTCGGCATCGGGGGTGTCCGGCTCGGTGCCGGCGGGATCGGTGTCGGCGGCATCGGTGCCGCTGGTATCGGTGCGCACCACGACGGCGCCCTCGGGCGCCTCGGAGCACACGGCGAGCACCGTCATGTCGCCCCGCGCGGCGAGCGAGCGCAGCAGTGCCCAGGCGGCCTGCCGTTCGGCGGGGGAGAGTTTGAGGTCGGTGTCGTCCACGGCGAGCAGCCGCGGTCCGCCGAGCAGCGCCACGGCGAGCGAGAGCCGCAGCGCCTGGAGCCGGCCCAGGTCGCGCACGACGGTCCGGGCGCCCTTGGGCAGGGCCTCGACGTCCAGCCCGGCCGCAGCCAGGGCTGCGTCGGTACGGGCCGCCGCCGCGGCGCGCCCGGCGCGCGGTCGCAGCAGGCCGCGCAGCGAACCGCCGAAGCGCTGCTGCAGCAGGGCGCCCTCCCGCAGGTGCTCGGCCACGGTGAGCGAGGCGTCGAGCTCGGCGACGCCCGGTACGTGCGCGAGCGCGCTCACCCGCCGCACGGCCGCCATCCGGCGCGGCAGCGGCAGCCCCGCGACCTCGGCGCTTCCGGCACCGGGGCGCATACGTCCGGTGAGGGTGAGCAGAAGACAGGTGCGGCCCGAGCCGGAGGGGCCGGCGACCGCGACGAGCGAGCCCGGTGGCGCGCTGATGTCCACGGACCGGAAGACCCAGCCGCGCGGGCCCTTGACGCCCAGGCCGCGGGCCGCGATCGCCGCCGCGGTGCCCGTGGTTCCGTCCGGTGCGGTGCCGCTGCTCATGCGCCCTCCGATGCGCTCGGTGAACCCTGAACTGACCAGTCAGTGCAAAAAGTATGGCGGACGCGGCGCGCGGGCCTCAACCCGGGGTCCGCTCCGGGGAGTTCGCGCAGGTCGGAGCCGGTCGGCGGCGGCCGGACGGCGGCCCCAGTAGGCTGGCCCCGATCACCACACGCCGATCAGCGCACAGCCGTCACCGCCTTTTTGCCGTCACTGCTGTCACCGCCGTCACCGCCGAGGAGTCATCCGCCGTGTCCGACCCCCTGCGCCCCCGGGCATCCCTGCGTACCGCCGTGGTCTGGGACGTCCTGCGCGACGCCCTCGGCCGCCGGGTCGAGGCCACCGGCCGGCAGGCCCTGGAGGTCCTCGACACCGGTGGCGGCTCCGGGAAGTTCGCGGTCCCGCTCGCCCGGCTCGGCCACCGCGTCACCGTCGTCGACCCCAGCCCCAACGCCCTGTTCGCGCTGGAGCGCCGGGCCGCCGAGGCCGGCGTCGCCGACCTGGTGCGCGGCGTCCAGGGCGACGCCCACGGCCTGTTCGACGTCGTCGAGCGCGACGGCTTCGACGTGGTGCTGTGCCACGGCGTCCTGGAGTACGTCGAGGACCCGGCCGAGTCCGTCCGCAACGCCGTCGCCGCCCTGCGCCCCTCCGGCACCCTGAGCCTGCTCGCCGCCGGCCTCGGCGGCGCCGTCCTCGCCCGCGCGCTCGCCGGGCACTTCACCGAGGCGCGGACGGCCCTCACCGACCCCGCCGGCCTGTGGGGCGCCGGCGACCCGCTCTCCCACCGCTTCACCGCCGAGCAGCTCTCGGCGTACGTCACCGGCGCCGGGCTGGAGGTCTCCGCCGTGCACGGCGTGCGGGTCTTCGCCGACCTCGTGCCGGGCGTGCTCGTCGACGCCGAGCCGGGCGCGATGGACGCCCTGCTGCAGCTGGAGGCCGCCGCGGCCGAGCTGCCGGCGTTCCACTCCGTGGCCACGCAGCTGCACGTCCTGGCGGAACGCGGCTAGGCGCCCCGTCAGGGGCGCGGGGCAGTGTCGATCTGCGGCTCCGCCGCGCGGGCGCGACAAACCACAACGCGCCCGCAGACGGAGTGCTGTGCTGCGCCCGGGCCCCGGGTGGTTCGTCGGCTGCGGGCCGTCGGTGGCCGATCGCGCAGTTCCCCGCGCCCCTGACGGGGCCCGTGGTGCCGCATGGCGAAGGTCCGCCGCTGGTTCCGGCCGCTGCCCGCGGCCGGTGCACGGCCCGCCCGATCAGGGCGTCCGCCCCGTATGATCGAGGGACACCGTCCGGCATGGCGGGTCGGCGGGCAGGGAATGTACGTCCCGACGGCATCGTTCGCACACCGGGTCCGGTGGCCGAATTGGCGCACAGGGGCGGGTTTCACGGGGGCGATTCCCTGCCTATCCTGAAAGGGTCGCACCCCGGTCGCCCCCCGCGACCGACGAGTAGGAGGACTCCGTGCCGCTCTCGGAGCACGAGCAGCGCATGCTCGAGCAGATGGAGCGAGCGCTGTACGCCGAAGATCCCAAGTTCGCGACAGCGCTCGAGGGCAGCGGCCTGCGTACGTACACCCGGCGACGGGTCTACCAGGCGGTCGCGGGTTTTCTGGTGGGCATCGCGCTCCTCATGGCCGGAATGGTCGCCCAGATCATCTGGATCAGCGTCGTCGGCTTCCTCGTCATGCTCGGCTGCGCGGTGCTGGCGGTCACGGGCTGGCGCAAGGCGCCGCGACCCGGCGCGGCTCCCCAGCGGGGCGGCGGCCTCCACATGCCGCGCCGCCGCGGCATGATGGACCGCATCGAGCAGCGCTGGCAGCGCCGGCGCGACGAGCAGGGCCACTGACACTTCTGCGCTCGCGGGGCCGGGACGACATCGTCGTCGCCGGCCCCGCGGCGTACGCAGCGCCCCCCGTAGGGGCGCGCCTCAGCGGCGCAGCCGCGCCGTGGCCCGGGCCCAGCGGGCCCGCGCCGCCCACAGCAGCCGCACCGCGGACCGCGGCGCCAGCACGGCCCGTATGCGGGCCCGGCGCCGCCCCGCCGCCCGCCGGGCCCCGCGCACCACGGCGACATCGGCCGTGACGGCCGTGCCGTCCGGGGCGCCGGCGCGCCCCGGCGGCGCGTACAGCACCTGCTCCACCGCCACCGCCACGCGCCCCGCCGCCTCGGCGGGCGCGCCGGCCAGGCCCGCGGTGCGAACGAGGTGGTCCACGGCCATCCGTGGTGTCAGTGCGTCATCGTGGACGAGCGCTCCGTAGTCCCACGCGGAGTCCGTGAGTTCGCGCCAGGCGGCCAGCGTGGGCTCGGGAGCCCTTCCGGCCAGCCGCCGGCCCCTCACCGTCACCCGCCACAGCAGCGGCAGCGCCGGCAGCAGCAGGGCGGCCAGGGCCGCCAGGACCACCGCGACCACGGTCAGCGGCCCGGGGCCGGCGTCGGAAGCGCCGCCCGCCGCCTGCTGCGCGGGGGCCGTGCAGCCGTCGAGCTTCTTCAGCTCGGGCGGGCAGCCCTGCGGGGCCGCCGGCACCCCGGACGGCACCGAGCGCGGGCGCGGAGCCGGCTGCGGGGCGCCCGGGTCGGGCACGGGGGCCTGCTGCGCCACGCTGTAGTCCGGTGTCGTCCCCCGGCTCGGGGTCGGCTCGAAGCGCGTCCACCCGGCCCCCTCGAAGTACAGCTCGGGCCAGGCGTGGGCGTCCTTGGTGCCCACCGACACCGAGCCGTCGGACTGCGGGGTGCCGGGGGTGAAGCCGACGGCCACCCGCGCCGGGATGCCCAGCGTCCGGGCCATGGCGGCCATGGAGAAGGAGAAGTGGACGCAGAAGCCCTGCCGGTCGCGCAGGAAGCGGGCGATGGCGTCGGTGCCGCCGCCCGCGGCCGCTTCGGTGTCGTAGCGGAAACCCCCGCTGACCGCGAACCAGTCCTGCAACCGGACGGCCTGCTCGTAGGCGTTCGCGGCGCCGGCGGTCACCTCGCGGGCCGTCTGCGCGACGACCGCGGGCACGGACGAGGGCACCTTGGTGTACTCGCGCAGCAGGTCCTCGGGCGGTGCGGGGGCGGCGGCGAGCTGAGCGGCCGTCGGTTCCACGTGCAGGCTGGTGACTTGGTAGCGCACGCCGCGCGTGGTCTGGCCGTGGTCGCCGACCAGCGTGCGCCCGGCGGGCTCGTAGCGCCACTTGCCCGGTGCCGTGACCTGTGCGGCCGGATACGGCATGGGCAGATAGTTCTGGCCGTAGCCGGAGGCGGCCGCGACGGAGGTGCCGACCGGGGTGACGCGGGTGGCCGGCGACAGCCCGGCGGGCGTCGGCAGGGGGCTGGGCACGTCGGTGATGCGGCGCTCGGAGGCGCGCCATGACGCGCCGTCGAACCGGTCGAGGGCGACGATGCGCAGGTAGAGGTCCTGCACGGACTGGGAGGTGCTGCGGTAGCGCAGCACTTCGCGGTTCTCCGGCTGGTTGAGGCTGTTCTGCAGGGACACCAGCGGATTGACGGCGGAGATGGTGCCGCCGCCCGGCCCGTCGCCCTCGCCCTGGCCGCGGGCCCCGAGCAGCCCGCCGCCGATGGAGGGCAGCGCGGCGGGCAGGGCGAGGGCGATGCCGAGCGAGAGCGCGGCGATGCGCCGCCCGGTGCGCACCGGGGCCAGGGCGGGCCCGCCGGCCGTCGCGGCCGGGCCGCCGGAGGCGCCCGGTGGCCGGGTGCCGGCGGGGAAGACCCGCCCCCAGCGGGCGAGGCGGTCGCGGCCCTCGGCCAGCAGGAGCAGCAGGTAGCCGCCCGCCGCGGCGAGGAACCACAGCCAGCCGGTGTGGCCCTTGGCCAGCCCGGCCCCGATCGAGTACAGCGCGAGGAGGGGCAGCCCGGCCGGGGCCGCGCTGCGGAAGGTGACCGCGAGCGCGTCCACCACCAGTCCGACGGCCAGGACCCCGCCCACGAGCAGCAGCCGGATGCCGGGCGTGGCCGGGGCCGGGATGGCGTAGCGGCCCACGTCCTGTGCGCCCTGGTGCAGCAGCTCGCCGAGCCCGGCCAGGGCGTCGGGGCCGGGCAGCACCCCGGCGACGGCCCGGGAGCGGGCGAAGACGAGGGTGAGCAGCAGCACGGTGCTCGCGGCCTGCAGCGCGAGCGTCAGCCAGCGGGCGAGCGGCACCCGGCGGGTCGCGGCGCCGACGGCGGTCTGCAGGGCCAGCAGCACGGCGGCCTGGACGACCCACACGGGCCGCTCGACCAGGGGCAGCATGGCGCAGGAGGCGGCGAGGGTGGCCAGCAGCCCGCAGATCGCCAGTCGCGTCCGCCCGCTCATGCCCGCCCCCTCGCCGCGCCGCCCGCTGCCGCTGTGCGTGCCTCGGGGGAGGCCGCCAGCCGCCACAGTGCGGCCAGCGGGGTGCCGGGGCCGACGGCCAGCGCCGTCCAGCCCGCGGCGCGCAGGACGTCCAGGCGGTCCGCGGCCGGCCGGCCCCCGGGGCGCCCGGGGGCGGGGACGGGCCGGGAGACGCTGTCGAGGACGAAGGCCACGGCCGTGCCGGCGCGCTGCCGCATCCGCGCGGCCACCGCGGCCTGCTCGTCGTCGAGGGCGCCGAGGAAGGCCACGAGCAGGCCCGCCCCGCCGCCCGTGCGCAGTGCGTCGTAGGCGGCGGACAGGCCGTCCTCCTCGGAGTGGTCGACGACGGCGAGCGTGTCGAGCAGCAGGCCGGCCGCGTCGGCCCCCTGCGGGCCGGGGCCGGTGGGGCCGCCGAAGCCGTCCGGGCCGGGCACGCTCGCGCCGGTGTCCGTCAGCAGCCGGACGGCGAGGCCGCGCTCCAGCAGGTGCAGGGCCGCGGAGGCGGCGGCGGAGACCGCCCACTCGAACGGCGCGTCGGGGCCGGCGCCCGCGTAGGCGATCGCCCGGGTGTCGAGCAGCACGGTGGCGTGCGCCCGCTGCGGCTGTTCCTCCCGGCGGACCATGAGCTCGCCGTGGCGGGCGGTGGAGCGCCAGTGCACCCGGCGCAGGTCGTCGCCGTGCCGGTAGCCGCGGGGGATGACGTCGTCCTCGCCGGCCAGGGCCAGCGAGCGCAGGCTGCCGTCGCCGTGACCGGCGGCCTCGCCGCCCAGCCGCAGGGGCGGCAGCGGCTCGGTGCGCGGCACCACCGTCAGCGTGTCGTGGGCGCTGAAGCCGCGGGTGAGCTCGCACATGCCGAACGGGTCGGTCAGGCGCAGCTGCAGCGGCCCCAGCGGGTAGCGGCCGCGCAGGTCGGCGCGGATCCGGTAGGACACCTCGCGCCGGGCGCCCGGCTCCATGCGGTCCAGGACGAAACGCGGGCGCGGCCCGAGCACGTAGGGCAGGCGGTCCTGCAGCATCAGCAGGCCGGTGGGCAGCCGGGAGACGTTGGTGACGCGCAGGTCGACCCGGGCCTCGCCGCCGGCGGGCACGCGGGCCGGCGACAGCTGCCGGCTGCCGGCGACCCGGTGGCGGGTGAGGTGCAGCACCACCACGCACACCACCGGCAGCACTGCCAGCAGCAGACCCACCCGCAACAGGTCGGCCTGGCCCAGGACGTACGCGCAGCCGGCGGCGGCCAGGCCCGCGGCGAGGAAGGAACGGCCCCGGGTGGTCAGCCCGCCGAAGGCGGCCCGCAGCCCGCCGCGCCCGCCGGTGCGCTCCGGCGGACAGGAGAGGGCGGACATCACCGCCTCCGGGCGCCCGGCGGCTGCTGCCCGAACGGGTCGGGCAGCGGGGTGTGCCGCAGGATGTCGGCGACGATCTGCTCGGCGGTGCGCCGGTTGAGCTGCGCCTGCGCCGTCGGCAGCAGCCGGTGCGCCAGCACCGCCACCGCCAGCGCGCGCACGTCGTCGGGCAGCGCGTAGTCGCGCCCGGCCAGGGCGGCCGCGGCCTTCGCCGCACGCAGCAGGTGCAAGGTGGCCCGCGGCGAGGCGCCCAGGCGCAGCTCCGGGTGGTGCCGGGTGGCGGTGACCAGCTCCACCGTGTAGCGCCGCACGGCCTCGGAGACGTGCACCGCGCGCACGGCGTCGACGAGCTTGAGGACCTCGTCGGCGTGCGCCACCGGCTGCAGCTCCTCCAGCGGGGAGAAGCCGCCGTGCAGGTCGAGCATCCGCAGCTCCGCCTCGGGGCCGGGGTAGCCCATGGAGACCCTCGCCATGAAGCGGTCGCGCTGCGCCTCGGGCAGCGGGTAGGTGCCCTCCATCTCCACGGGGTTCTGCGTGGCCACCACCATGAAGGGGCTGGGCAGCTCGTAGGTGTGGCCGTCGATGGTGACCTGCCGCTCCTCCATCGACTCCAGCAGCGCGGACTGCGTCTTGGGCGAGGCCCGGTTGATCTCGTCGCCGATGACGATCTGCGCGAAGATCGCGCCGGGCTTGAACTCGAAGTCGCGACGCTGCTGGTCGTAGACGCTCACCCCGGTGATGTCGGAGGGCAGCAGGTCGGGGGTGAACTGGATGCGGCGCACCGAGCAGTCCACCGACCGGGCCAGCGCCTTGGCGAGCATCGTCTTGCCCACGCCCGGCACGTCCTCGATGAGCAGGTGCCCCTCGGCCAGCAGCACGGTCAGCGCGACCCGGACGACCTCGGGCTTGCCCTCGATCACGCTCTCCACCGACCGGCGCACCCGCTCCGCCGTCGCGGTCAGCTCGCTCGGATCGCTGCTCAGGCCCGCTCGCTCGTCATAGGTCGTCACCCGGCCCTCCTCGGCCCGTCCCAAGGGCCGGGGCCCGACGGACATCCCGACGAACTCCACCCGGCCCAGCCCCGTGGCGCGGACGCCCCGACCGCGCCTTCGGGCCGGGCGTCCTTCCGGCATTCTGTCCGCCCGCGCGGCGTCCCGTCACCGCCTGTGGATAACTGGCCCGGGTGCGCCGCCCCGACCGCGGGCCTCACGGCCGCGGGTCGATCTCGCGCAGCCGTCCCGTCGTGACGTCGAAGACGAAGCCGCGCACGTCGTCGCGGTGGGGGAGGAAGGGGGAGGTGCGCACGCGCTGCATGGACTGGCGCACGTCCTGGTCGAGGTCCTTGAACGCCTCCACCGCCCAGGCCGGCCGCTGGCCGACCTCGGCCTCGATCTCGTGGCGGAAGTCCTCGGTCAGGTTGAGCAGGCCGCAGCCGGTGTGGTGGATGAGCACCACGGAGCGGGTGCCCAGCGCGCGCTGGCTGATGGTGAGGGAGCGGATGATGTCGTCGGTGACCACACCGCCGGCGTTGCGGATGGTGTGGCAGTCACCCAGCTGCAGGCCGAGTGCGGCGTGCAGGTCGATGCGGGCGTCCATGCAGGCCACCACCGCGACCTTCAGGACGGGACGGGCGTCCATGCCCGGGTCGGTGAAGTGCTCGGCGTAGCGGGCGTTGGCCTCGACCAGACGGTCGGTGACCGTGGGTTCCTGCCGTTCCGGGGAGGCGGGGGACGGCGACGGCGAGGGTGGCTGCGATATCGACATGGAGATCAAGGTAGTCGCCGTCCTGCCGCGATGCACCCCGCGAGCGGGACGCGCTGGTCGGTTGGTTGACCGGGGGGACGAGTGCACTAAAGTGGCGCGAAGTGGGAGGCCCGACGCTCCCCGGAACCGAAGAACCACCACGTGGCACGGTGCGTACGTACCCCTCGGCCTCCTCCCGCTCCGGTTCGTCCCGGCGTCCCTTCCCCGGCGCCCGGCCGCACCTCTTCCCCTTCGAGCGGGCGGGGACCCGGCGGGTGCGTGCCGCCGCGCTCGCCGTAGCCGACTGAAGGGCGCATGAGCAGCAACGCGCGACACGTCCCCGTCATGCTCCAGCGCTGTCTGGACATGCTCGCCCCTGCCCTCGCCGCCCCCGGCGCGGTCGTCGTCGACTGCACCCTGGGCCTGGGCGGGCACAGCGAGGCGCTGCTGAAGACCTTCCCCGACGTCCGGCTCGTCGCGCTCGACCGCGACCCCTCGGCCCTGGCCCTGGCCGCCGAGCGCCTGGCGCCCTACGGCGACCGCGCCACGCTGGTGCGGGCCGTCTACCACGAGCTGCCCGAGGTGCTCGAGCGCCTGGGCATCGACCGCGTCCAGGGCGTCCTGTTCGACCTCGGCGTGTCCTCCATGCAGCTCGACGAGGCCGACCGCGGCTTCGCCTACGCCCAGGACGCCCCCCTGGACATGCGCATGGACCAGACCACCGGCATGAGCGCCGCCGAGGTCCTCAACAGCTACCCGCCCGGCGAGCTGGTGCGCATCCTGCGCGCGTACGGCGAGGAGAAGCAGGCCAAGCGCATCGTCTCCGCCATCGTGCGCGAGCGCGAGAAGGAGCCCTTCACCAACAGTGCCCGGCTCGTGGAGCTCATCCGCGACGCCCTGCCGCAGGCCGCCAAGCGGCACGGCGGCAACCCGGCCAAGCGCACCTTCCAGGCCCTGCGCATCGAGGTCAACGGGGAGCTGGCCAGCGTGGAGGCGGCCATCCCGGCCGCCGTCGAGGCCATCGCCGTCGGCGGCCGCGTCGTCGTGCTGTCGTACCAGTCGCTGGAGGACCGCATCGTCAAGTCGGTCTTCGCGGCCGGCGCGACGAGCACCGCCCCGCCCGGGCTGCCGGTGGTGCCCGAGGAGTACCAGCCGCGCCTGAAGCTCCTCACCCGCGGCGCCGAGCTGCCCACCGAGGAGGAGGTCGCCGAGAACCGGCGGGCCGCCCCCGCCCGGCTGCGCGGCGTCGAACGCATCCGCGAGGACGTCCGGTGAGCCCGGCCGCCCGGCGCGGCACCCGCCTGGCGCGGGTCCTGCCGGCCGGGCCCGCCGGCGCCCGGCGCACCCCCTTCGTCCTGCTGGTCGTGGTGCTGCTGGGCTCCGGGCTGATCTCCCTGCTGCTGCTCAACTCCTCCCTCAACCAGGGCTCCTTCGAGCTGAGCAGGCTGCAGCGCAAGACCACCGAGCTCACCGACGAGCAGCAGGCCCTGCAGCAGGAGGTCGACCAGCTCGCCGCCCCCGACGCCCTGGAGCGCCGCGCCCGCGAGATGGGCATGGTCCCCGGCGGCAGCCCGGCCTTCCTGGGCCCGGACGGCACCGTACGGGGCGTCCCCGCACCCGCCGGCACCGAGGACCCCGCCGCCCCGGCCTCGTACACCGCGCCCGCGCCGCCGCGCGAGCCGGCCACCGCCCCCGACCCGCTGCTGGTGCCCCCCGCGGCCGTGGCCCCGCAGGCGCCCGCCGCGAGCACGGCCGCCCGTGGGCCGTGCGCCCGCCGCGCCGCCTGCCGAGCAGCGCGGCG